>CAZRLQ010000014.1:0-17238 GCA_964600725.1 uncultured Desulfobacterales bacterium | reverse complement strand
GCTTTTACCTGATCTGCTGCGTTATCAAACGCTTGCAGTATTACATATACGGCTGTGCGTTTGATGCCCTGCACCTGCCTGCCTCAGGCAGGTCTTAGGCAAAAGCAGCGCTTGCAGAATTTAGGTATTATTTAGTTAAATTTATAATTATAAAACCAGCATTAGCCCGCTTTATAAACATTTGAATAGATTCATCTTTCTTGACTTTTTCTATTGCCTTTTTATAATCTTTCACACTTTTTATTGTCATGTGATTAATTTCTATAATAATATCTCCGATTCGAATCCCTGCTTCCGCTCCTTTGCTGCCGGGATCGACATCAACTACCACCACTTTCCCGGCTTCCTGAAGATTAAGGCGGCGCGCTATTTCAGGTGTAAGCTTAGAGATACTGATACCAAGCTCTTCTGTTCGCTTAAGCCTGTCTCCGGCAGGAGCCGATCTTGTATCATCTCTTTTTGCGATCTTAACATTTACTGTTTTTACCTTTCCTTTACGCAGCAGTCTGATTTTTACCCGATCTCCCACGCGGATATTTGCAACCATCCTGGTAAGATCTCTGCTGGATTCCACCTTTTTGCCGTTAATATCCAATATAATATCCTGAGGCTTGATTCCCGCTTTATCTGCCGGATCACCCGGAAAGACATCAATAATAAGTACTCCCTTTCTGCTTCCCATTTTATAATACTTTGCCATATCCCTGCTAAGATTTTGTATCGAAACTCCCAGCCAGCCACGAGTAACGCTGCCGTATTCTTTAAGCTGTCTGATTATACCCTTTGCAAGATTTATAGGTATGGCAAATCCGATACCCTGTCCCCCTGAAATGATAGCCGTATTAATGCCGACAACATCACCATCTGTGTTGATTAAAGGCCCACCGCTGTTTCCAGGATTGATGGAGGCATCCGTCTGAATAAAGTCATCATAAGGCCCTGATCCTATAACCCGCCCTTTTGCACTGACAATGCCGGCAGTCACTGTATGTTCCAGACCAAAAGGACAGCCGATAGCGACAACCCACTGACCGACTTTAAGCTCATCGGAATCACCTAATGTTGCTTTGGGAAGATTGGCTGCGGGTTTAATTTTAATAAGAGCAATATCTGTATTTTTATCAAGACCGACGATTTCAGCATCGAATTCTCTTTCATCATTCAGTATGACCCTGATTTTATCAGCGTTCTCAACAACATGATTATTTGTTACAATATAGCCGCTTTCATCAATAATAAATCCCGAACCGAGGCTCTGCTGTCTAAATTCTTCATGGGGGCGATCCCCGCCAAAGAACTTGTTAAAAAAATCCTCAAAAGGATCTTCCCTTTCCTTAGGTCCTCTGAAAAAATATCTGAAGACAGGACCGTTTCCTTTTGTAATCTTAACCGTTCTGATATTTACAACGGAAGGGCTTGTCCTGTTTGCAAGACTGGTGAAACTTTCAGGGATAGAAAACATATCCCTGAATTTTGCTTGAGCAGTCGTAGAAAAACAAAGATTTGAAACAGCTAAAAAAAAGACAGCCCAAGTTATCACAAAAATTTTAATGGATTTCATTGAAATACTCCTTGTTGCAAATTTTAAGCAACCTTATATGGATCATAGAAGATTATTGTGGAGATTTTTACTCGATGATCAAGTTTTTTTATAAGTTACTGAATTTGACAGGTTATATAAAGGTGATTTTTGAATAGCTCAAAAAACTTGATCATCGAGTATTAAGCATACACTAATTAAACTTATGCTGTTAGGCTATTAGCGGTTAATTTGCCGCTGTTCCAGCTTGGCTGATTAGCTCCTAAAAGCTAAGTACTGATAGCTGTTCATCACGGATTTATATAAATTATATAAAAATGATGAATTCTGCATGAAAAATGATGAATAGAGGAATTCTATCTATAATTATAAAATGAACTTCCAAATGCCGCCTGATTTTTTATTATTTGTCGTTCCTGCTAAGGCACGATGGTTAGAGACTATTGCTTTTCCCTGACATAAGCCATTCTCAAATCATATAAAATATTTTTTATAAGCCCTTCTTCCTCCTTAGTCAAATTACCCGAAGTTTTTTCTTCCAACATGCTTAAAATATCTATTGTCTGTTTTGCCAGCGGCAAATTTTTTGACTTTTGTTTGGAAACAGGGTCTTCTATCAGTCCAAGATGTACATAAGCAGATGAATTTAAAGAAAAAACAAATGTCCCAAAACTTATTTCCGGCATTGGAACTTCTGTCTTTGCCTTTGTTTCGCCCATAGAACCGGAATCTTTTGAAGGCTGGTCTGCGGGTCTTTTCTCAGAAGGTTTGGCTTCATCTTTCTCTTCTTTTTTATCTTTGTTCTCTTCTGAAAAAATCCTTCTGTCTTTTACAGTAAATTCTTTTTTTTCTTCATTTGACATACCCGTCCTCCTGCATGGATACTATTTTTGCGGTTATACGAAGCGCTGTGTCATTGCCATATTTTTACTTTCCGTGTCAGCGCCGCATCTGCCCGCCGCTTATCGCTTGCCGCGGGCAGGCTTGACCGCAAGGAACAGGGACGAAATAACTTCCTCAATTAGCCATCACAGCTTCAAGCCATTTTTGCCCGATCTAAAAGTAACTTCTCAAGAGGAAGATTTTCCTATCGTTACCCGAAGTTTTTGAAAAGTTACATCTAAAACCACAAAAATATTGAAATAGCTCATTATTCCTTCAACTTTTGTGCCTATTTTCAGATCGGGCAAATCGAACAAAGCTGACCTAAATCTGCGCACTTACTTGTAAAGGTTATTTTGTCCCCGTTCCTAAGCGGAATTTAAGGTTTTCAAGCGGACTCTTAAAAGCTTAAAGTTCAAAGGGAATAACCGATTTAACAAGCGGCAAGTTTCTAAGCTTCTCGAGAACATCATCTTTAATAGAAGTATCTGTCTGAAGAAATATAATATTTCTTTCACCATCCAGTTCTTGTCCAACCTGCATCCGGCCTATATTAATACCATGCTCACCTAATGCTGTTCCAATACTTCCGATGGCTCCAGGTTTATCAAGATTATTGATAAGTGTAAGGTGACCGTCAGGAATCATCTCAAGCCGGAAGTTGTTAATTTTAACGATTCTGGGCTCCTTCTTGCCGAAAATTGTTCCAGCGACTGTGTGAGCCGTTTCTTCTGTAACTGTTTTTGCTGTAACCAGATTCAAATAATCTTCCGAATCGAAGCTGGTTGTTTCCGTAACCTTGATTCCCCTATCATTTGCGACCACATGGGCATTGATGAAATTTACATCATCTTTAACTGCGTAATCGAGGAGACCTTTTAAGACAGCCGTTGTAACAGGGGAAAGGTCAAGTCCCTGGAAATCTCCCTTATACTCTACTATAACTTCCTTTATGGGGCCTTTGGCAAGTTGTGCCTGGAGACAGCCCAGCTTATCAGCCAGTGTCAAATACGGACCCAGTTTTTCTAAGAGTTCGCCTGTAATAGATGGAACATTTACTGCATTGAGAATCGTACCGTTTTGCAAAAAATTTATGATCTGCTTAGCTACTGCAACAGCAACATTTGTCTGGGCTTCCTTGGTAGAAGCACCTAAATGGGGTGTACAAATAAATTTGTCGAGTTCAAAAAGGGGTGATGAACCAGGAGGTTCTGTTTCAAAAACATCGAGTGATGCCCCGGCTACTTTGCCCGATTTTATTGCATCGTAAAGATCGGCCTCATTAACTATACCTCCCCGCGCACAGTTAATAATCATTACCCCATCTTTCATTTGATCAAAAGCTTTTTTATCAATCAATCCTATTGTATCTTTAAGTTTAGGTACGTGAATTGTTATATAATCAGCTCTTTTATATAATTCATCAATGGAAACACTTTCATAACCAGCTTTTTCAATATTTTCCGGCGTGACAAAAGGATCATAAACAATGACTTGCATTTTCAGGCCGCGTGCCCGGTCTGCTACAATTGAACCGATTTTACCCAAGCCGATGACACCCAGAGTTTTGTTAAATATCTCTCTTCCCTGAAGTTTCTTTTTATCCCAGCGTCCTTCTTTCAAAGATGAAGTGCCTTGAGGTATGTTGCGCGATAAGGATAAAAGCATGGCAATAGTATGTTCAGCAGTTGTTACAACATTTCCGCCAGGAGTATTCATTACAACAACCCCCTTTTTTGTCGCAGCGGGTATATCAACATTGTCAAGACCTATGCCTGCCCTGCCGATAACTTTCAGATTATTTGCCGCATCCAAAATATCTTCAGTTACCTTTGTAGCACTCCTTATGACCAGAGCATCGTAGTTGCCAATAATTTTTTTTAACTCTTCCGGTGCAAGCCCCACCTTAACATCTACATCTATACCATCTGCTTCTTGAAACATTTTAACACCGATTTCACCAAGATTATCGCTAACGAGAACTTTCATAAATTTATCTCCTGAAAATAAAATTCAATAAACATTTTATACAACTATTTGCGTTATGCATCCGTTTGAAGACCCACCAGCAGATACAAACAGTTAAGCA
Organism: uncultured Desulfobacterales bacterium; assembly: GCA_964600725.1. Lineage (GTDB taxonomy): Bacteria > Desulfobacterota > Desulfobacteria > Desulfobacterales > CAZRLQ01 > CAZRLQ01. Next base: position 12,727 of record CAZRLQ010000014.1, on the reverse strand, counting down.
AGCAGCCCTTAACCTGGAAAATATTAAATGTTATCAAAATTTTTAAAAATTTCAATAAAATTTTAGGGATCCTTTCACAAATGCTCAAAATTGAGTTACATCTTTAACGGTTTCGGCTTTCTCGTTCCCAAATGAAAAGCAGCATCCCTGCCTGCTGTAGACAGGTAAAAATATAAACCAAGTTTGAAAGATGCTCATTTGCACAAGTGATTGGCGCTTAAAACGCATCGAAAGATTTTGAACGCTTAAATATCTGTTTGGTTGATTGGTTTCTCTGGTAAAAATGAAATGGTGATCAAAAAAAGATGTTTAATATCTGGAGAGAATGTCTGTTTTTTGAAGTGCCCAGACGGGAAACCGCGGTTTCCCGTCTGGTTGATCTCAAAATACTGGCTCCGGGCTCAGAGATCAGGAGTAAACCGGAGAGCGGATAGGTCTTAACGCGGATATTAGCCGGCATACCGCAGCCTAACCATTGCTTGTCTTAATATATAATCTAATCTTTCAGGTCAAGTTTAAAAGTCCAGACCTCGTTGATTTTAATTTGATACGGCTTTGAATCTCTTTATCCATAAGGTGTTAACCATAGAGTGTCAGCTTTTATATAAAAGTTATGGTTATAGTAATTCTGTTAAAGTGCCTAAAGTTAAGGAATACGCCTTCGGCCTGCCTGCAGCGGGCAGGCGTTGCCGGTTTTAAATTTTTGGTTCTTCGCGGATTAACGTAAAAATTTTTTCTTAATCAGGGAATGAGCTTGAGTCAAGGTCATCAAACTAATCAGCATCGAACGTAGAAGTGGCCGTCATTCCCGCGAAAGCCTAAAATCCAGACGCTCAGGAAAACCTGGATTCAGGGTCAAGACAAAAACGACGTTAAGCCCTTTTCATATACGCATCACACTAATCCGCGATGAACCAAATTTTTATTAGAACAATTTTACTCACTTTGTTTCAGACTGAAGTTGTAACCAAGTCTTAAATATCTATCTATAGCACGCCGAAGGCGAACCGCAATTTTAGGCGCTTTAGCTTACTTTAGACACTTTTTGCTCATCTATACAATAAAATTTGCTTGACCAGTTTGAAATCTGCGTGATATTAAAATTAAAATAAGTTGCCGGCGTAGCTCAGTTGGCAGAGCAGCTGATTCGTAATCAGCAGGTCGACGGTTCAATTCCGCCCGCCGGCTTCCTTGGCCGTGTAAGAAATTTCTCATTTTATAGATGTCCATATAAATACTTTCACTGCGTTATCGGTCGTCGGAGCATTATAATACGCCTTCCTCCTTCTGGCCTTGTGAAATTAATTATCTGAAAATCTATAGGACAGCCTCCTCGTGAAATATCAGGGCTAAACATATTTAAAATACGTAAAAAAGGGCGGAGGTGAATTTTATGTTAAAAGTTGGAATTATTGGAGGTTCAGGATTAGACGATCCTCAAATTCTTCAGGATGCAAAGGAAATAGATGTCATCACCCCGTATGGAGAGCCTACTTCACCGTTGACAACTGGAAAGATAAGCGGAATTGATGTTGTAATTGCCTCAAGGCACGGAAAAAAGCACCAGTTTAGTCCGACCCAGGTAAACTACAGGGCAAACATACACGCTTTAAAAGACCAGCAAGTTACACACATTATCGCGACAACGGCCTGCGGCAGTTTGAGAGAGGAGATAGGCAGGGGGGATTTTATAATTATTGACCAGTTCATTGACTTTACAAGACACAGAAAAACAACCTTTTATGAGTCATTCGGTGATTATTCAATCCATACACCAATGGCTGACCCATTTGATTTCGGATTGCGAAACGCTCTATATAAAACCTCAATCGATCTTGGCTTTAAAACCCATAATGGCGGAACGGTTATAACAATTGAAGGACCAAGATTTTCGACCAGAGCTGAATCAAGAATGTTCAGGGGATGGGGAGCTGATGTTATTAATATGACGATTGCTCCCGAGGCAATACTTGCGAATGAAGCAAATATTCCGTATGCTGTTATTGCGATGTCAACGGATTATGACTGCTGGAAGGAAGATGAAGAACCTGTTTCCTGGGAAGAGGTTTTAAAAGTGTTTGACAAAAATTCTGACAACGTAAAAAAGGTTTTGATAAATGTTGTTTCACAAATCGGTTGAAAAAGGTGATTATATATGAATTTGAAAGACAAAATAAGAACGGTTCCCAATTATCCGATAGATGGTGTTATGTTCAGGGATATTACACCCCTTTTGCAGGACCCTGAAGCATTTATGGAAGCCTGTGATCAGCTTTATAATCGTTACAAGGATATTAATATTGACAAGGTTGTGGGGATTGATGCAAGGGGATTTATTTTTGGCGCTGTACTGGCTTATAAACTAAAGAAAGGATTTGTTCCGGTCAGAAAAAAAGGAAAACTTCCGTATAAAACCATAAGCAAAAGGTATTCCCTTGAGTATGGAGAAAATATTGTAGATATTCACGAAGACGCCATTCAAAAAGGAGAAAATGTTCTGATAGTAGATGACCTGTTGGCGACAGGCGGTACAATTGGTGCAGCAAAAGATTTAGTGAAAATGTTAGGAGGTGTCATTGTTGAATGCGCATTTATTATTGAACTTCCCGATTTGAAAGGAAGAGAAAAAATTAAAGGACATAACGTTTTCTCATTAATTGAGTTTGAAGGAGAATAATTATAACCGCGTCCGTAATAAGTTCAAACCTGCCTGACACGGCTGCGGCACAGGCAGGGAAGATGAATTTTTAGCGTGATTTGTCTTAGCGTATAGCTATACAGCCGCAAAAATTATACGAAAGCGGCTTTTTGCAAAAATTTCTCCTGGTCCCTCAAAAAATCTTCATGAAATATCAAACCGATATCCTTCCAATATTTTTCGGAAATAGATACTTTCTCGTATAAATTCGAGATATCTCCTCAACATCTTTTATTCTTTTCTCGGCTATCTGATTAGCTGCCTGGTGGGTTGAAATATTTTCCTTTTCCGCGTTTTCGAATATTTTAAGAATAACATCATAGATACCCATAGCCTGCTTAAGAGCTCTTTCTCTATTGTAACCATCCAGTTCATTGGCCACGTTGATCAACCCTCCTGCATTGATTACATAATCCGGCGCATACAGAATCTTCTTTTGACGAAGTATTTCCGCATGTCTTTCCTCAGCTAAAAGCTGATTATTTGCGGCACCGGCAATTATTTTAACCTTGAATTGAGGGATTGTTTCATCATTTATAATCCCGCCCAGGGCACAAGGTGCAAAAATATCAGCATCTACGGCATATATTTCATCCGGATCGACAACCGTGACCTTAAATTCATCGACTATTCTTTTTACGGCTTCATCATCAATATCTGTTACAATCAAATCAGCTTCTTCATCATAAAGGTATTTAACAAGATGATATCCCACATGGCCCAGTCCCTGGACGGCGATCTTTTTCCCAGTTAGAGAATTGTTTCCCCATAACTTGGCTGCCGCGGCTTTTATTCCGTATAAAGTGCCTATGGCAGTAACAGATGAAGGGTCACCGCTTCCCCCCAATGTTTCATCTATGCCGGTAACATAATCCGTCTCAATTCTGACCCGCTCCATATCTTTGACAGAAGTACCTACATCTTCGGCTGTAATATACCTTCCCCCCAATCCCTGAACAAAGCGGCCGAAAGCTCGAAGCATTTTTTCATTGAGATCGGTCTTGGGATTTCCAATTATTACAGCTTTTCCTCCGCCGAGATTGAGCCCTGCGGCTGCAGCCTTATATGTCATGCCCCTTGAGAGGCGCAGAACATCTTCCAATGCCGCCTCTTCACTCTCATACGGACACATCCTGGTTCCTCCCAGGGCTGGCCCCAGCACTGTATTATGTATGGCTATAATACCTTTTAATCCGGATTCCGGATGATTCAAAAAAACAACCTGTTCATGATTACGATATTCCATTGACGAAAAAACCTTCATTAAATCCCTCCCTTATTCATAAATCCGAGTTGAGTGATTTTTAATCCCCGCTCTCTGTAAAAGATTAAGGAGACAAAATCATTTCCCACTTCCTCACAGTCTCCTACGTCTATGAACTGAAACCGATTTATTTACAAAAAGATGAAACCCTGAAAATATCAATCCTCCTGTGAGAGCTATAAGAGCACTTATAAAAAAAAGATTAAAAGAACCGAGGCTTTCAAAAAAATAGCCGTTAAAAAAGAATCCTACCATCATACCAAGTCCGTAAGTTACGGCATTATTTACTGACTGCCCTGTTGTTTTAGCCCTGTCAGGTGTTAATAAATCAATATAAAGAATACTTGCAATATGAAAAGCTCCGTAAGTTACGGCATGGAAAAGTTGTGAAATTATTATTAATAAAAAAGATTGAGCAAAAAAAAGAACAGCCCATCTTATAAAGGCAACCAAAAATGAAAAGATCAACACATTTTCCAGAGAAAACCGTTTAAATATCATGTCGGATTTGATCATTACCAGAATTTCCGCAATTACCGCCAAAGCCCATGTTAATCCGATAGATGTTTTCCCATAACCCAAATTTTCAAGATGTATGGAAAAAAAACCATAAAAGGTTCCATGGCTGACCAGCATCAAAAAAGAACAAAATAGAAATATAATTACCCGCTTGTTAAAAAGAACTTTTATGTCTGCCGTAAAATATTCCTTTTTTTCAATCTTTATCTCCGGCATCTTAACTGAAATAATTGCTTGCAGCAAAGATCCTGTTAAAATAAATAGAAGTATTACTTCAATGGAATAAAGATCAATTATTTTTCCTGCGATAATGACTACCAGTATAAAGTTTATGGAACCCCACACTCTTATCCTGCCATAATATTCTTTATTTTTTTCAAGAACATCCATGGTAAATGCTTCCAGAAATGATATGATCGGAGCATAAAATATTCCGTAAAAAAACATAATTACAAGCATTGTTTTGTAGTCTGATGTATAAAGGAAAAAACTCCAGGCTATTGTACTGATTATGCAGCATAAAATATACATCGGCCTTCTGGCTTGAAAGCGGTCCGCTAAAATTCCCCAAACAATGGAAAATAAAATTGTGACCACAGACCTTAATGATGATATATTTCCAATCTGAAAACCGCTGAATCCAATATGGTAGCAGTATAAGTTAAAAAACGGCAAAAAAATACCCAGCACGCCGAAATATATAAAGTACTGGGAACCTATTATCACTTTAAATGAATTAGATGGGTTGCTGTTCATATGCGGTCATCATAACGGCGGTTTTTAGTCTCTTTTGGTGCGGGCATATCCGATAGGGGTGCAATACAAAAAACAGCAATATAAAAAATGCATAATATTTGAAAAAACAGGGAACAAGATTGTTTTGAAAACGGGAACATAGCGAAAGGTGTGATATCAGGCTTTTTGAAATAATTTCCAGCTAAAAAGGAATGACCGAAACTGTTGTTCCTTTATTCAACCCTTCGGTATTGATTTCTATTTCAACCAGGCCGTCTGCTTTTACCATGGTATTGATCAATCCTGACTTTCCTAAAATCGGCTTGGCCCATAGTTTGCCATCCTTTTCAATTAACTGCATCCGGATGAAATCAGTTCGACCCTGGGCGGAAGATATATTTCTGGTGAGAATGGCCGGAATTTTTGTTTTTCTTTTATTTAAAGGCGAAAGGCCGCTGATATGTTCAATAAAAACAGAAACAATTGTTGTAAATACAACCATTGCGGAAGCAACATGGCCGGGCAATCCCCAAAATGCTATGTTTTTTGATTTGGACAAAATTGTAGGTTTTCCCGGACTTATGGAAATTCCGTGTACCAGTATGCTGGAACCCGGCAAAGCGGAAAGAGCTTGCATAGTATAATCACGGGTTCCAACAGAACTCCCCCCTGAAATCATAACCATATCTGATTTGTCAAGGGCTTGCAGACATTTTTTTAAAAGCAGATCATAATCGTCTTTTACAATTCCGTAAGATGCCGGGATACCACCTGTTTTGATGATAAGACTTGATAAAGTATGCGTATTTATATCTCTGATCTGACCGGGTGCAACTCTTTCTTCAATCTGCACAATCTCATCTCCTGTCGAGATAATACCAATAACCGGCTTTTTGTAAACTTGAACATTCTTTTTTCCAATAGCGGCCAAAAGGCCTATCTCCTGTGCCCTCAGTTTTTGTCCGCCAGCAAGGATCGTCTCTCCCTTTTTTATATCTTCTCCCTTTTCAATAATATTCTGGCCTGGTGCAACACTCTGATAAACCTCTATAAACGTATTATCAACAGCCTCTGTATGCTCGATCATGACAACAGAATCGGAACCGTCCGGCAGCATTCCTCCTGTTAAGATTTTAGCGGCTTCACCAGCTCCAATTGAAAAAGAAGGAATTGCTCCCATTGAGACAGAACCTTTTACAGTAAGATATCCTGGATTTCCTTCTGATGCGCCAAAAGTAGATGAACCGCGTACAGCGTAACCGTCCATTGTTGACCGCGAAAAATCCGGAAGATCGACATCTGAAACAATATCGTCCGATAAAATTCTGCCAAAGGCTCTGCTCAGCGGGATTTCTTCGGTTCCAACCTGTGGAAAATCAGAGATAAACTCAAAAACTTTTTCTAAATCTGTTACATTGAAAAATTTTTTCATATACGTTATCAAGTATCATATTGGGTAACTTTTCAAAAAGTCAGGGCAGCAATGGGACAATCCCCTTCAATCCCCCTTTTTCAAAGGGGGAAGTACATAAGGAACGGGGGACAAACTTATTGAGAGGTTGCCATATTTGTAAAAACAGCTCAATCGATTCAGCGGACATTATGGACAATCTATATAACGACTTAAGCACCTATTTTAAAAGCATTTTTGGATGCAGGGTTCAAAAGATATCCATAGATGCGGGGCTTTCATGTCCAAACAGAAACGGTACCATTTCAACTGGAGGATGTATTTACTGCAATGCCATCGGCTCGGGAACAGGAGCGCATGCAAAAGGCATTTCCATTACCGGGCAGTTGCTTAAAGGGAAAAAAGCGCTGGCAAAAAGATATAAGGCAAAAAAATTTATCGCCTATTTTCAGTCATTTTCCAATACATACGCACCTGTTGATAAACTAAAAAGCTTTTATGAAGAAGCTTTGGCAGTTGATGATGTGGTAGGGCTCTCAATTGGTACGCGGCCGGACTGTATAAATGAATCAATCTTGAATCTTCTGGAAAGCTACACAAAGAATTACCTTATATGGATTGAATACGGTTTGCAATCAGTCCATGACAGAACACTTGCTTTTATAAACAGGGGCCATGATTTCAAAAGCTTCCAAGAGGCTGTTAAAGCAACTCAAAACAGAGGAATTAAAATATGCGTCCATGTAATTATAGGGCTGCCTTATGAAAAAAAAGATCAGATGCTTGAAACAGCCAAAGTCATATCAGATATGGGAATCGACGGTATTAAAATCCATTTTCTTTATGTTATTAAAGGGACCAGATTAGAAGATTTATACAGACACGGCAGGTATAAATGCCTTGGTCAGGCGGAATATGTTGATATTCTTTGTGATTTTATGGAACTTATTCCGCAGGATATAATCATTCAACGCCTTGCCAGCGACCCCCACCCGAAAGAACTTGTTGCGCCGGCCTGGTCCCTTAAAAAAAGAGAAACACTTGAAATGATAAAAAATGAATTTAAAAAAAGAGGCTCCCGTCAGGGAAAGTACGCATCGCGATGAATTTATGGTTAAATTCCGCATAACTAATCTCGAACCAGCGCTAAGGCGTATACCTTTGAGCTATAGGATATCTTCTTCCATAACCGAATGCCTTTGATGTAACCTTGAGGCCGGGAGCAGCCTGCTCTCGTTTATATTCATTTTTGTCAACCATTGAAATGATATTTTCTACAAGAGTTCTTTCAAATCCCATGGCTGCAAGTTCTTCAACCCCTTTAAGATCTTCAACATAACCCTTTAATATTTTATCTAAGGTTTCATAATCCGGCAGATCATCCTGATCGGTCTGATCCGGTTTAAGTTCTGCTGAAGGTGGTTTTTCAATTATTCTTTTAGGAATATATTCTTTTTTTCTGTTTATAAAATGAGCCAATTCATAAACAGTGGTTTTCGGAACATCTGAAATGACAGCCAGGCCTCCGCTCATATCACCGTAAAGAGTGCAATAACCGACAGCCAGTTCAGACTTGTTCCCTGTTGAGAGAAGAAGATATCCATACTTGTTGGAAAAAGCCATTAAAATCGTTCCCCTTATTCTTGCCTGAATATTCTGTTCAGTAATACCCGGCTCACTTTCTTTAAAAGAAGGCGAAATAAAATTTAAAAATGTTTTAAACATCTTGTCTATTGGAATCTGCAAATATTCTATCCCGATATTTTCCGCCAGTCTCTTCGTGTCATCGAAGTTTTCAATAGAAGTATACTGAGACGGCATAAAGATAGCCTTTACATTTTCCCTCCCCAAAGCTTCTGCGGCTATACAAGCGGTAACCGCGGAGTCTATGCCCCCGCTTAACCCAATAACCGCCTTTGAAAAACCGCACTTTGTAACGTAATCATAGGTACCCATTATAAGGGCTTTTAAAATAGATTCTGATTTAGAGGAGGAAACTTCATGAATATAGCTTCTGGAAAATTCAGATTTCTTAGATACTGTTGAATCAAAGACTACAATATCTTCAACAAAATCAGAGGCGCGAGCGACTATCTTTCCATATGGATCAAAGGCCGCACTTATTCCATCAAAAAGAAGAGAGTCGTTACCCCCAACCTGGTTAGCATATACCAACGGAACCTTGTATTTTTTTGCAAGGGATCCAAGCATCTTTTTTTTAAACTCTCTTTTCCCAACGTGAAAAGGAGAAGCCGATATATTTATAATAAGGTCGGCCTCATCTTTTATCATGAGAGCAACAGGATCTGTATCATAAATTCTTTTGCCAAAAAAATCCTTATCATTCCACGCATCCTCACAGACGGTCAATCCTATTTTACAATTTTTGTACGGAAAAGCCTTGCAGACCGAACCCGGCTCAAAATACCTCCTTTCATCAAATACATCATATGTGGGAAGTAATCTTTTACTGGCCTGATGGAGAAATTTGCCGTTTTCAAATAAAATGGCTGAATTAAAAACAGGATTTCCACTATCAGCAAGGTTTCTGCTTATAAAACCACCTATAACGCCTATCCCATGTATCGAGCCTGACAATTTTTTCAACCACGCAATATTTGCATCTACAAAATCTTTTTTTTCAAGAAGATCCCGCGGCGGATATCCTGAAATAACGAGTTCTGGAAAGACGATCAGGTCACATGCAAGCTCTTTGGCCTGACTTGCAAAATATTGTATCTTTTCGCAATTATATTTAAAATCACCTATTACGGTATTGACTTGTGCAATAGCTATTTTCATGGCATATTATAAACCAGTGTCCATCCATAAGTGAGGATTTTTGTTCAAGATCAGGGCATGCTGAAAAAATAACTGCAGGCATATATTTGATATTGCGAAGATTATTTTTTGAGCATAACCTGTCTGCCTGTACGTTCCCTTCTCTGCGTCGCAACCATGACAGGCAGGCGCAGATATTGGGCAAAAAGACCATATAAATTATGTAACTATGCGTATCAAATCAATACAGGATATTGCAAGTATTTTCTCAGAGTATGTTTGGAAACCTTCAATTTTACCTGCAGTTAAGAAAAATAAAAATATAGTGCCGATTCAACGCTTTATTCAACAGACTCATAAATAGACTCACATGTTTTAAGGAAGTTCTTATGGAATATCATCAGGAAAAATATGATATTATAGTTGTAGGTGCAGGTCATGCAGGCTGTGAGGCTGCACTGGCAGCCGCTAAAATGGGATGCTCTGTTCTGCTTCTGGCTATCGACCTGGATAAGGTGGCGGCAATGCCTTGCAGCCCTTCAATCGGAGGAATGGCAAAGGGTCAGCTTGTAAAAGAAATCGATGCACTTGGCGGAGAAATGGCAAAAATTACAGACAAGACAGCCATACAATACAGAACTCTTAATACCAAAAAAGGTCCTGCCGTTCATTCATCGAGAACGCAAAATGACAAAGCCCGTTACCATATGGCCATGAAAAGTGTAATTGAGAGACAACCGAATCTTAAGCTCAAACAGGCAATGGTAGAGCAGATTGTGGTGGAAAGAAACAAAGTTGCCGGGATTAAGGATTTTACCGGATTTCAATACCAGTCTCAGGCCGTTATTCTTGCAACAGGTACTTTTTTAAGCGGTTTAATCCATATTGGTTTTAAATCGATTAAGGCCGGCAGAGCAGGTGAATTTGCTTCCTATGGTCTTGCCGCACACCTGAAAGAACTGGGATTTACGCTTGGAAGAATGAAAACAGGCACACCACCGAGGCTTGATAAGTCCAGCATAAATTTTGAGGTATTCAACAAGCAGGAGACTGATTATGAGACGCTGCCATTTTCATATTTTACGCAAAAAAAAAATCTGCCCCAGCTTCCAAGTTATATTGGTCATACAAATAAGAAAACACACAATATCGTGCGGGATAATTTAAAATCTTCAGCTCTCTACAGTGGAGTTATAACAGGAATTCCAGCCAGATACTGTCCATCATTTGAAGATAAGATAGTTAGATTTGCCGATAAAGATAGGCATCAGATCATTCTTGAACCAGAAGGACTCGATACAGATGAAATTTATGCAAGCGGCCTTGGAAACAGTCTGCCGATAGAAATTCAGCTTCAGTTGGTCAGATCTGTCAAGGGGCTGGAAGAGGCTGAAATAATGCGCCCTGCTTATGCCATTGAATACGATTATGTCAATCCTGTTCAACTTAAATCAACACTTGAAACAAAACGGATCGCAGGTCTATTTATGGCTGGACAGATCAACGGCACTTCCGGATATGAAGAAGCAGGCGCTCAAGGACTCTGGGCAGGAATCAACGCCGCGTGCAAAATACAAAGAAAGCCTCCGTTCATTCTGGATAGATCACAGGCATATATCGGTGTTCTGATAGATGATCTTATTACAAGAGGCACCAACGAGCCGTATCGCATGTTTACATCAAGAGCGGAATACCGTCTTATGCTGCGTGAAGATAATGCAGATCTCAGGCTGATGGAAATAGGAAACAGTCTCGGTTTAATCGATAATGACACCGTAAAAGATGTGAAAGAAAGGAAAAAGCAGATCGCCGAAGAAATTAAGAGGATAAAAAAAACAGTAATAAAACCGACAAAAGAGATAAATGATTATTTGCAAACCGCCGGGTCAAAACCTATAAATGACGGAACATTTCTTGATCAGCTTATGAAAAGAGCTGAACTTGATTATAATATCGTCGATTTTTTGGCTAAAAGTAAAGATAAAATTAAAAAAAATATTGCCAAAGAGGTTGAAATAGAGATCAAATATGAAGGATATATCAAGAAACAGCTTAAGGAGATTGAAAAGTTTAAGAATTTGGAAAAGATGAAATTACCAAAAGACTTTAATTATTATAATGTACACGGTCTTTCCAATGAACTGAAAGAAAAACTTACAGTGATAAGCCCGACTTCTTTGGGCCAGGCATCCCGAATTGACGGAATAACCCCTGCGGCTTTATCTGTATTGATGATTGCTTCTAAATCTTCTGGTCAGAAATCCAAACGGCCTGCATTATAAGAAAAAGAAAAGCCATGAATTACTCTTGAATCCGTGTTTGCCTGAAAAGTGTAACCATTTCATTCTCACAAATTAAGACTGCCTTTAAAATGCCGACAGGAGTCCTTTTGTACAGATTAGTGATTGAAAATCTTTGTTTCCATACAATGGGACCGATAAATCTCAAGGTTGCTGTTTCAGAATGTATAGGAATTACAGGACCGTCTGGAGCAGGTAAAACTCTTTTTCTCAGGGCGGTAGCGGATATTGATCAGCATACAGGTGAGATATTCCTCGACGGAGTTGAGTCAAACAAAATACCAGGGCCTAAATGGAGAAAAAAAGTTGGGCTGCTCTTATCTGAAAGCTATTGGTGGTTTGACACAGTTGGAGAACATTTTAAAAGTTTCGATGCAAGATGGTTTGAAATTTTAGGGTTCAATTCGAGCGCTTTAAAATGGAATGTTCGCAGGCTTTCAAGTGGTGAACGGCAGCGTCTGGCTTTACTGCGTCTGCTTGTTAATCGTCCCAGAGTCCTTTTGCTTGATGAACCTACTGCAAATCTTGATTCGGAAAATAGTATCAAAGTTGAAAAGGTTGTCAAAAGCTACATGCTTGAAACAGAATCGTCCCTCATTTGGATAAGCCATGATACAGAGCAGCTTAAAAGGGTTTCAAGCCGATATTTTAACTTTAAGGATGGCAAAATTACAGATTCAATTTCATGACTTATTTTTCATGAGAAATAATAGCTCTGCGATCAAAACAGCCATAAATAATAACTTGAGTTTTCGAAAAAACTATGATGCTTATCAATAGATTAATGGTATAAATTTTGCTGTGTGCATAAGGGTAATGAGAGGTGAATGGTGAGAAAAATGCCTAAGGAGGCTGAAATAACTCCCATAAACAGGCATCACCCGGAGCCGTGATGCATATTAGCGCAAAATAGCAGGGGCAGCCACGGGGGCTGCCCCCGCAGGCATCAGAAATTTTTTGTATTTTTTGGGCATTTTATAGTTAGAGAAGTTATTTCGTCCCTATTCCTGATCTCAAAA
>CAZRLQ010000013.1:0-18322 GCA_964600725.1 uncultured Desulfobacterales bacterium | reverse complement strand
AAAAAATATGACTTGTGCGATCAGCTATTAGCCGTTAGGTTTTAGCTTAACAGTTCTTTTTATACAAGTTTCTGCCTAATAGTTAGCCGTTAACAGCTAATGGCCGGCATCTGTCTATGTTGAAAAAGTGTAAACTACAGAATGAAGGGTGCCAACTTTTGGCTCTAATTATCTCAATGCTATAGACAAAATCAAAGTTTTGATTATATCCTTGAGTTTTCGAAAAAACTATGATGCTTATCAATAGATAATGGTATAAATTTTGCTGTGTGCATAAGGGTAATGAGTGGTGAGTGATGAGTGGTGCGTAATGAATATTGAGAAAAATGCCTAAGCCTGACTTATTCATAAACACATGACAGAGCCGAAAAGAGCTGTTTGTCACATTTTTGAAGCTTCAGCAAAAGCTGAATCCAAAACATCTTTGGTTTTTTGAGAGATATAAATTTCACCTGCTCCTCCCCCGCTTATTTTTGGAATGTTATCAATTGCAAAAGCAACATCCTTTGCAACAGTCTCGGGAGATATACCGAGCTTACTGAGCATTGATTTTGCAATCGATTCCTGTTCACTGAGCATGGCGGCAAGAAGATGTTCCGGCTCAATCTGCTGATTATTATGCTCTTTTGCCAGGGAATGTGCATTTTGAATAAGTTTTTGTGATTTAATTGTACCTAAATTCTGCAAGCGCTGCTTTTGCCTAAGATGCAGGGCATCAAACGCGCAGCCGTTCGCGAAAACTGAATGCAGGATTTAGGTTGTATATTTATCAAACCGCATAATTCCTCCTATGGTTGATGCGTTTAATTTGCAAAGTCAAGTGTACTGGTTCTAAAAAAAATTGTGCTCTGGAAACCATCGGCTAAATCATCGGTTATAATCTTTTCAGCAATCTTTCATGAATATTATCAAAACCGCCGTTTGACATGATAAGGATAATATCGCCCCGATTCGCCTGTTTGACAATGAAATCAATAATAGAATCTGTTTCAGAAAAATAGTGTGCATCCTTCCCCTCTATTTTCAGATCATTTACAAGTTTTTCAGAGGAAAATCGTTCAGCTAATGGAATTTTTTCCAGCCGCGAAGGTTTTTGGATACATATAATATCCGCCTGATTAAAAGAGAGCGGATAAGTATCTTGAAATACTTTACGCATACTGGTATTTGTTCTTGGCTCAAATACAGCTACAAGCCGCCCCCCGGAATGAAACTGTTTAACCGCATGTATAGTCTCCCGAACAGCAGTAGGATGATGTGCGAAGTCATCAATAACGGTGATTCCTCTTTTATATCCACGGACTTCCTGCCGCCGTCTGGTGCCTTGAAAGGATTCCAGGGCTTTTGCGATGATCTGTTTTGGTATCTGCAGATTATCAGCTATTGCCATTGCGGCCAATATATTAAAAAGATTATGTTTTCCCCAAAGTCTGGTTTTAAAATGAGCAAAAATTTTACCATTTTTCAGAACTTCGAATAAAGTCCATGGCGGGTCGACAGTGACCGATCCTATTCTCCATGGTGAGTCTATTTTACAGCCGTATCTTTCAACCCGATACTCTCTTTTGTTAATCAGCTCATAAATATTTTTGTCTTTGTCAAAAGCAAAAAGGGTACTTTTGGCGGAAATACGGGAGAGAAAAGTATCAAAGGCCGTTTTAACTGCTTCGAGATTCATAAATATGTCTGCATGATCAAATTCCACACTTGTGAGTACAGTCATAAAAGGATCATAATGCAGAAATTTCGGCCCCTTGTCAAAAAATGCCGTATCATACTCATCTCCTTCAATTACTATGTATTCTCCATTTCCAAGACGGTAATTACTTTTAAAATTCTGCAGTATTCCGCCTATTACAAAAGAAGGATCGAATTTTTTATCAAACCTGCCTGCTTTGTAAAGAATCCAGGCTAAAACAGAAGAAGTTGTTGTTTTGCCGTGTGTACCTGTAATGATAAGAATTTTTTTGCCGGATGCAAGAAACCGGTTTATTGCCTGGGGCATGGAGCAGAAATTCAGTTCTGACCTGATCATCTGGATAATTTCTGGATTATCCTTTGATACTGCATTGCCCACAATAACCAGATCCGTATCCGGAGAGATGTTCTTTTCGTTAAATTCATGCCTTACATCTATCTCCTTGCTCAAAAGAAAGTCGCTCATTGGGGGATAAATTCTCTGATCAGAACCGGAAATTTCAAAACCCATATCCTTTAACATGCAGCCAAGCGCGCCCATACCTGTACCGCAAATCGCAATAAGATGAATTTTTTTTAGATTACCAGGTATCCTGTTATTATTGAGATTAATCACTTGTATTTTCCTTTAAGTTGTACGGTTACATAACTTTATTGCTTTTTTTACTGTAAAACTTTGTTTAATATGCTATAAAAATTCAGATTATAACTGATTCTGAAGCGGATATATATTATGGTATATATGAGCGTTTTAAAAGATAAAATAGAAAAATTATTGGCCCCGTCCGGGTTAAAATATGAAAAAACCAATTATCGATTCTCCATCTCCGAAACAATTATTCTTTTTGGACTTGCCTTAATAATATTCTCTATTCCATTTAATCATATCAATGCAATTAAGAGCGCAGGAATAATAATGGCCTTATTTGGATGGCTTTCCTATAAGGCAATCAGAAGAGAGTGGAAAATCAGATATAATCCATTATTTTTCCCAATAGCTGTTTTTTTAGCCGCTGTTCTGATTTCACTTTTCACCTGCTATGATTTTCACTATACTTTAAAAAGAATAAGAGGCGAAATTTTAACACTTATTCTTTTGTTTATAATTATAACCGATTATTGCACACATAAAGATAAAATATACATAATTTTTTACTTTTTTTTAGGCGGCAATATTTTGGCGCTGATACTTTTTTTGGTTCAATTTTACTATAATGATTTCAGTATCATTAAATTCACATTCTCAATTGCGAGAAAAGAGTTTATGAGTAAGGGGCTGCCCCATACGAGCATATATTTTTTACTTTCAACCACATTTATCTATATTGCTTTTTATTATGTTAAGCGTCTTAAATGGTTCTTAGCTTTAATTCCTTACTTTCTGGTAAACATGTTTCTTCTTTTAGTCAGCAATCAAAGGGCTGCATTGGTTGGCATGGTATGCGTTTTTCTTGCTCATTTCATTTTATTGAAGGAACATCGAAGAAAATCCTTTGTGGTTATATTGATAATTTTTGGTGTTTCAACTGCGTTTGTATTATTTACGCCTTTAAAAACCATAATAGTTCATGAAGACTGGTCTAAAATCATCAAAATGGATTTATCTTCTGAAAGTAAATACGATAGTTTTCAGTTAAGGGTAAAAATTCAGAGATATTTCTGGAATTATTTGAAAAAAAATCCATTTAACGGGGTTGGATATGGACGCAAAAACTTAAAAAAGGTTGAAAAAGAACTGACAATAAAAAAACCGGCAGATCTTTCTCATGCGCACAACATGTTTTTTAATTTTGCACTTCAAACAGGGGTGCAGGGTTTACTCGCACTCTTATATCTTATCATTGTTCAGTTTAAAATATCATGGACAGGACTTAAAGAATCTAAAAACAATTTAGACAGGTTTCTTTTTGCAGGCACCTCTTTTTTTATGATCGGTATCTGGACAAGATTGCAATTAGATGATGTTTTTCGTTACGGGACAGCTCTCAGCTACTGGATTATCATTGCAATGGCAACAAGTCTTGGATTTACTGTTAGGAGAGACGGGAAGACCAGGGACTGGAAGACGGGGTGATGGGGTGATGGAAAGATTGTGTTTAATTCGATAGGTATAAAAGAATAACTGAACGCAAGTGTAGAAAATTACAAGTTTTTGATTCCATACAGATCAAGGAAAAATCGATGCGGCTTAAAACCAGACTGCTTCTCTTGCTGGCAAAACACCATAAAGGTAATACCAAAAATTCCTTTTGCGACTTGAATATAGAAAAGTTGCCGAGGTTTGATAGGATACTTGTACTTTCCACAACAGCTATCGGAGATACACTCTTGTCAACACCGGTGCTGACTGCTTTACATGAAGAGTATCCTGATGCAACGATTAAATTCCTGGTGCGGGATAAGTTCAGCACTCTTTTTGTCAATAATTCAGAGATTGACGGAATTATTCTTTATCATAAAAGTTACTTGGGACTTTTAAAAACATATCGGCAAATAAAAAATGGCGATTTCCAGTTGGCGCTGGTTTTACATATTTCGGATCCTCGGCCCGCTGTACTGGCTAAACTTGCGGGAATTCCCTGCATCATAGGAAACTCTCCGGGAAAAAATTTCAACCACTTATTTACCAAAACAGCAAAGCACAAACCAGGAGTAATCCATGGCATAGATTATAGGATGGATGTTATCAAAACCATCCTGCCCCGGCGGCGCAAGTGGCCCTATCGCATGATTTTGCCTCTAAATAATGATAAAACCAGACTGATATTTGAAGAATTTTGTCAAAAAATGCACATTAACCCGGTTGAACAGATTGTTATTGGATTTCAGCCCGGTGCTAGTGAAAAATTCAGAATGTGGCCCAGGGATAATTTTATTGCCCTTGGAAAAGCTTTGTTGGAACTCAATAAGCAGATTAAAATTTTGATCTTAGGCTCACTTAATGAAAAGAAACTTGCAAAAACCATCGAAGAAGGGATCGGACAAAAAGAGAGTGTTTTTTTTCATTTTATTCCTTTATCCGACTTGCCGCATATCGTGTCAAGACTGCAATGCCTTGTAACCAATGATACCGGAACCATGCATATCGCTGTTGCCGTTCAAACACCGACAGTAGCCCTTTTTGTTCCGACGGATCCTTTGGGAATCGGTCCGGTTCAAGATATGAAAATTCACAGGGTTGTAGCCAAACCATCTCCTTGCGGCAATGATTGCAAAGGCAAGCGGTGTCCGGAAAATATCGAGTGCATGTCCCTGATATCGGTCAAGGAGGTCCTGGAGGCGGTCTCCAGTGTACTGAAATTATGAAAATAGCCATGTACAATTTAACCACCACAACAGCCAGTGGAGGTATAGAAACCTTTAACAAGGAGATGGCCAAAGAACTTTCTAAAAGAGGGCACGAGGTTCATATTTACGGGGGCAAAGGGAAGAGGATACCTGAATGCTCTCTTACTGTTTACATCTATCCGTATAAACAAAGGGATAAGCATCCAAATTTCGGAACCCGTTTCCGAAAAATGGCTGAGCGCTGGTCCATGGCCAGAAAAGCTGTCAGGGATCTTTGCACGCGTCGTTACGACATTATTTATATTTCAAAACCTTACGATATGCCATGGGCCCTTTGGGCTGCAAAACGTTCAGGAGCAAAGGTTGTCTTCAGCAGCGGCGGAACCGAATTTTTCCCCGGCTATGGAACGCTGGCAAAAAGAGTTGACCTGATCACCGCATGCAGCCATTTTAATGCTGATCAGATTGAGAAACAATGCGGTATACATCCGGTTATTCTTTATAACGGTGTTAATACAAAGCGTTTTAAACCTCTCCCTGCGGCTTTGAAGCTTAAAAGCCGATTTTCATCTGACCCTGAAACAATTATCTTGTTGAGTGCCGGCCGGTTGAAAAGAGTCAAGGGATTTGAATATGCTATACAGGCGGTAGCCAAGCTGGTTCCAAAATTTCAAAATATTATTTATCTTATCGCCGGTGATGGACAGTATATGCCGCATCTTAAAGCTTGCGCAAAATTGGCAGGAATTACAAAGAAGGTTGTCTTTTTAGGCAATGTTCCAAACAGCCGGCTCCCGAAATATTATTCCATTACCGATGCATCAATTTTTTCAAGCATCCACAGCGAAGCCTTTGGAATGTCTGCTGCTGAAGCCATGGCTTGCGGCGTGCCGGTAGTGGGAACAACTGCGGGCGGAATACCTGAAGTAATCGGAGACGCCGGTCTTCTCTGCCCTCCAAAAAATTCCGACATGCTTGCTGAAAAGCTTGACTCTTTACTCTCCGATTCCAAACTTCGCAAAGAAATGGGGGAAAAAGGGAGCCGGCGTATAAATGAACTCTTTACCTGGAAACATTCAGGAGACACCATAGAATCATACTTACTCCTAATGTTGCAAATTAATGACAGCGGAGGAACCCGCTAAAGACAAGCAAGAAATCCCGGCTAAAGGAACAACCTATGGCCAATATACTTTTCCTGATTCATAAAAAACGTTTTGATTTTTTATTATACCAGTACCTGAAAAATTTTCATCATGTAAGATTGATGACTTCTGATCCAATGTCCGGTCTCTTTTTGAAGAAACAGGGTGAAGACGTTATCGATCTTTTTCGGATAAAACCGGACAAAATAGATGCGCCTTTATCTTCGCTCCCAAAAGATGCGTTAAGAGAAACCGGGCTTTACAATGCCACCTCCGACAACAGTATCAAGAAAGCTCTTGAACGCCAGGCAGTTGTTTACCTTAAGTTTATGAAGCATTTTATAAAGAGAAACCGGATCGATCTTGTACTTACCCAGGAAAAAATCTTTCTTGATGTCGCCTGTATAACAGAGATAGCCAAGGCAGAAAATGTTCCTGTCTGCTATTTAGGCGCAGGATTTTTTAGAGGAAAAACCGCGTCGGTCTGCCTTGAACGGCTGGAGCTTACCAACACAGAAATTTGGGCAAAGCGCCGGGCTTTACAAGAAAAAAGACCTGTTATTCCTTCCATCAATATTGCCGAAGTTCCTTTTAGTCCAAAACCATTAAAAAATCCAGGGGGGATGGCCTCTGTCTGGCAAAAAATAAAATATCAACGCAATCCGTTTTGGGTTTCAAAACATCCGGATTTAAGGCCGTCCCGCAAATTATTGGAAGACTTTCAACACAAGGCAGCCAAGAAACGGATACGTAAATCAGCGGGAAACTCGAATATACAGATTCCAGAAGCATTTGTGCTGCTTACGCTTCAAGGTAATGAAATTTGCAGTCAGATTCCAAATTTCCTCGGCATACAAAACATGGAGCACCTTACATATCTTGTCAAGTCCGCGTTGAATGAACTAAATAAAGAGATAAACCAACCGCTGCATTTAATTGCAAAGGAGCATCCAAATCGACCTGGTGTAATCAGTCCCTTGTTTAAGGAAAAACATTCAGAGATTATTTTTTTGAACAGATATCCTATTGAACCCCTGCTGGAAAATGCAAAGCTGGTTGTAACCTTTAATTCTCTTTCAGGCTTTGAGGCTATTCTTAAATACAAGCCGGTGGTAACTTTTGGCCCGATATTTTACGCTCAGCCGGATCTCGTTTACCCTGCAGTCTCTCTAAATGACTTGTCAAATGTTATGAAACGCGCAATTATGTCAGGATGTGATAAAGCCGCTGTTGACCATTTCAGCAGTTTTTTAAAACAATACTACGATATCGAGTGTCCCGGCTTCAGCAGGAAAAAACCGGCCGTTGAAGTTTTTAAGCGTATCGCTTCCCGCATAGAAGGAATTCTAGAATTTGCGAAAACCAGTCCCGCCCATCCAGGGGTCTGGACTCCCCTTGATTTTGTGTTGAAATGAAAATAGCATACTGCTATTCTGAAATTTTGCCTTCAAACGTGGCCCGGTCGATTCAGGTTGTAAATACATGCGCTGCTCTGGCTAAACAGGTGCGGCAGGTTATTTTTTATATTCCAGCCGGCTATTGTAATGAAAAGCATCTCTTTTCCTTTTATAATATTAAACAGCCGGAAAATTTAAAAATCTGTTTTTGCAAAAAAAAATGGGGCTTTTTTTCCAGCAACCAGATATTCAATTATTCTTTAAGGCGAGCTGTTTCAGATAATAAGCCGGATATCATGATAACCAGGCATTTGAAAACAGCCGATGCTTTAATAAACTCCCATACTCCCCTCATATTTGAAGCACATGAGATTTTTTCCAACAAAAAGTCTTCAGCCCTGAAAAACCGTGTACTTGAAAATCGTGTTTTTGCCGGATCTCAAGGTGTGATCTGTCTTACAAAAGGTTTGTCCAACGCTCTGCAAAACAGTTTTTCGTCCCGGGCATGTTTTTCAATTGTGCCGAGCGGAACAAAGGTATCAACTCAAGTTCGTACTCAACCGGCACTAAGCGGAAAAAAATTGTACGTTACGTATGTCGGAACAACCCGCTACAGGTGGAAAGGTATTTCCACTCTCATGAAGGCTATGGTGCTGCTGCCGGAACATATCTCTCTTGAGATCGTCGGAGATCTGAACCAAATATATAAATCTGAAAAAGCTGTTTTGCAATTGACTAAACAAAAACGCCTGAAAATTACCGGCCATCTTCCACCCAATAAAGCCGCTCTTCATCTTAAAAAAGCACAGGTTGCCGTAATTCCCAACTCTGGAAAGGATATTATCAGCAGGATATATACTTCACCACTTAAGCTTCTTGAAGCAATGGCCGAAGGTTTGCCTGTTGTTGCTTCAGACCTGCCAAGCATAAGGGAGATTGTATCCGAAGATCAGGCTGTTCTGGTAACCCCTGATGACCCCGGCGCATTGGCTGAAGGAATTTTAAAATTATTTCAAGATGCCGGGCTTAGAACAAGGATTGCCAAAAATGCATGGCTTCGGGCTAAAGACTTTTCCTGGGAAAAACGCGCGGGCAGAATTATTAAAATGGCCAGAGAGGTTCTTAATCGTGCCTCAAATTAATCTTTCCCAATTTCATTGGCGGTTTGCCGACAAGATGTTACCGCAAACCGTAATCGGGCAATTGAATTCCAGCCGATGGAAGGCGGTTAAGACGCATCCAAAAAGAATCGTCTATTCTGCAGGGCCATATTTTGTTAAGGTTTACAATTTTTCAGGTTTTACAGGCTTTTTGAAAAAAAAGATTGTAAACGGAGCACGCAAAGAATGGAATCTGTCAACCCGGCTGATTGCAAAAAATGCAGATATTCCAAAACCAATTGCTCTTGGAATATCACAAAGACAATCTGTCTTTGTAAGCACCTCTATTGAACCATGTCTTACAGCATTTCGGTTTACTAACGAAAAATGGAACCATTTAAACCAAAAAGAAAAGTATTTGGTTGTAGATATCTTTTCGAATTTCATTCTGAGGCTTTTTAAGGCAGGATTATTTCAACGTGACTTTAACCTGGGAAATATACTTATCACAAAAGATTATTCCAAAATTTTTGCCATTGATCTGCAAACTGCAAAATTAATAAATCGGCCTTTAACCGAAAAAGAGGTTGCAAAAAACCTCTCTTATCTAATGCCCTGTTTTATGCTTGTGGGCAAACGGATTCAACTTCGCTTTTTCATCTTTATTTCTAAATTTTTCCCTCTAATAAAACCTTTTATTAATGACATCCAGAATTGGGCTTTTGCCAGGAAAAGAAAACAATGGATGAAAAAAACGCCAAGAAAAATAAGAGAAAGCAGCCGACAGATCAATTATTTTGCTGGAAGCATTACCAGCGGGTATATTCAGTCAGACGTAGATACCGGAATAAAAAATATTTTAATGGAAGATCCCGGTCGGTTATTTGAAAAGGTTATTAAATATTATAAGAAATCCAAGCGTTCTACAGTTGCACTTATAGAGCTGTATGGTCAAAAGCTAATTTTAAAGCAGTATAACTTAAAGAGCTCTTTCCATAAGATCAGACGTTTTTTTTCTCCTTCACTTGCATATCAGATTTGGAAAAATACCCATCTATTTTCCGCAAGGATGCTGCCGACTGCTAAATTGGCAGGTATTGTAGATTTGGGAAAGGGGTTTGATTACCTGGCAACCTTTGCCATTTATGAACATATAAACGGAGCTGAAAAGAGTAAAGAACTCCTCAGAGAAAAATATCTGGACAAGTCAGAAAGGCAGACAACTCTTCGCAAATTAGCAAAATTACTTTGGCGCATGCACCAGAGCGGAGTTTATCATGGCGATGCAAAAATCAGTAATTTTCTTTGGATTGAGAAAAACGGCCGCACTGAAATCAAGGTCATTGATTTGGATAGCATCATTTTTTGCAAAAGAGTTAATAACAGACAACGACTCGATGATATCAACAACATGGCCGCATCTTTGGCCTGGTGGAATATAGGCCGCAATATAGGCTCTGATTTTCTCGCAGAATATATAAAATATCATCAAGCCTGGTCTAAAAAAAAGGCTTTCTGGACAAATAGACTTGAAAAAAAAATTAATAAACAGTTGATGCACAGAAAGAAAAGACAAAAGACATGATTAAGAAAATAGACGCTATAGAATAGACCGGCGCAGATCGAGTAAAAAATTGCTCAATTCAGGCTAAAGTTTTTTAAGGTTTGACGATAATTATATTAAAGGCTTCTCAATTGTGCGTGCATCTTTAAAACCGGTCATCTCCAACTCAATAAAAAAAAATAAAAAAAGAGATGCATGCCGGTTTAAACAACGTCATTTAGGGAAGTTATCGATAAACGATCTCATTCATAGAGATTCAATGTTTTTGGTTAACTTTTCAGACTAACCCTTTATAGGGCGGTTTTTGCATATACCGCCCTTTTTTATGCTCGTAGAATTAAATAGAGACTGCACATATATGAGTCTTTTGATTTATGGTCTTTTCGCCCGGTCTCTGCGCCTGCCTGTGCGGTGCACGCAGACAGGTTATGCGAAAAAATAATCCTTTTTTTTTGCATGCCTTGATCTCGAACAAAAATCCTCATAAATCAACAGATTCATAAATAATGCGAACCTCACCTGCCATAAATGACCGGGCCAGCCTTCCCTGAAATTGATCCGCCGGGTGTACCGTAGGTGCGCCTTCCTAATGGCCGGATTTAATCCATCCTTTGATTTCAACAGCAGCTATCATGTAAAGATGCTTGGGTATCAGACAATACGCCCAAATTTTAACAGAATATTTTCCACACCATTTTGCCATTATCTCCAGATAGGCATGGTAGTTTTCATCTTTGAAAAATGTCTGCTGCCGCCGGTTTCCCCGCTGCGTCACATGGTGCAAAATCCCACGTGCAACTGTTCTTGCCATTCGTGCCATGATTATTTCATAACAATGCCGTGCTTATCCGGCAACAATTAAGCAAGGTGTTCCCAGATTATGCATTTCCAGATTATGGCTGTAGATTACAGACAAGCTTTGGACTGGATTTTCTCGCAAAAGCGCAAGGTGTCCATCATACCGGCGGTCATTCAGCGGCATCACAACCTTGCTCAGGGCGATTTTTCCAGAGAATGAAGAAATCGGGTGGGAATGGAAAGGGGTGTTTACGCCAAATACTACAGCATAGCTTTTGTCATTCTACTCGGCATAGCCGGGGGCTTAGCACTGGAGTTATATAATGCGGCAAGCGGCTTATTAGTGCTTGTTTTATAACCCATTGATTTGTTTGGAATCAAAATCATACCAAATTTTGATTCAATCACTCTTGCTATTGTTTCTCCTTGACATTTTATACATTTTTGTATTTATTTATATTAAAAAATTTACTTTTTTTCCTCAAACCAATCTATTTAATATTTAGGTCTGAATACCTGATACTCGATGATCAAGTTTTTTATAAGTTGCTGAATTTATTAGAATACAAAGGGCTCTTCCAAACACACCAGACTAATAAAATCAATAGGTTATATAAAGATGATTTTTGAATAGCTCAAAAAACTTGAACATCGAGTGATAGACAAATATGTGACATCCGCATCTGTGTAAAAGATGATACATCGGTTAAGAAGTTGAATATATTATTAATTACCACTTCTGAATTACAGTGTGATTCGAAGCAGCAAAATCTGAAATCTGCTATTTGCGTAAAAGATGGGACACACCCAATATGCTTACGTCTGGCCTTGTGAAATTAATTGTCTGAAAATTCACATGATTCGGATTATCCGAAAGAATGAAACAAAGCGCATAGCGAAAAATAATTATAAAAGATTCAAACGGAAAATATGATACTTGCCATTGGCGAAATACTTTATGATGTTTTTCCCGATTATCGGCGCATCGGTGGAGCCCCCTTCAACGTTGCTTTTCATCTAAAAAATCTTGGGGAGCCGGTAGGTTTCATATCAAGAATCGGAAGAGACACTGATGGCGATGAAATTATCAAACGGTTGAAACAGTACGAATTCAGCGTTGAATATATTCAGCTCGATGAAAGGCATTGTACCGGAAAGGTAATGGTAGATCTCGACAGAAAAGGCATACCTTCATTTAATATCCTTCCCGATGTCGCATATGATTATATCGAATTTAACCCTGCAATAGAATCATTGCTTGATGAAAACACCAGGCTTATCTATTTTGGAACCCTTGCACAAAGAAGTGAATATGGGTTTAAAACCATACAGCGCATTCTTTCACAAAGAGATTCCAGCACCAAATGTCTTTACGATGTCAATCTCAGACCGGGCTGCTTTACAGGGACGGTTGTTACAGCATCTCTCAATCAATCTGATTGAGTAAAGCTAAATGATGAAGAACTTCAAGTTCTAAAAAGAATGTTTGCCTTTGAAAAAAGCGACAGCGCATTTATCAAGCATCTTATGGCCAAATACGTCATAGAGATGCTCTCCCTTACCAAAGGAAAAAACGGCAGCGAACTTTTTGCCGCGGATCAGCATTACCGAATAGAACCGAACCCACTCGATCATGTTGTCGACACCGTTGGTGCCGGAGACGCATATACAGCAATTCTTTCAATTGGATACTTAAGCAATTGGCCGCCTAACCGAATTCTAAAGCAGGCCACGGAATTTGCCAATAGTATATGTAAAATTAAGGGAGCAATTCCAGACGAACCGAATTTTTACATGGATGCTGCTGCTTTGTAAAAAAGCCTGGCACTATAACCGGTTTTCAAGACGAATAAAGCAAAAAAAATGAAAAAACAAATATACATTCAGATGTTCAGCATTCACGGTCTCCTTCGTTCAGAGGATATGGAGTTAGGGCGCGATGCCGATACCGGCGGCCAGATAAAGTATGTTATAGAATTAGGCAAAGCCCTCAGCAAGCGCAGTGAGGTAAAGCGGATAGACCTGTTTACCCGCTTAATCGACGATAAAGCCGTATCACAAGATTACTCCCAGCCCCTGGAAGATGTTAGCGATAAATTCCGTATAGTGAGAATTCAGTGCGGCGGCAGGAAATATATCAGAAAAGAACTGCTCTGGCCCCACCTGGATGAATTCATCGACAAGACCATCAAGTTTATCAAACGTGAAAAGGTTATACCCGACATTGTCCACGGCCATTATGCAGATGCAGGATATGTTGCCGCACAACTTGCCAGAATATTCGGTATTCCTTTTGTGTTTACCGGGCATTCGCTGGGCCGGGACAAAAGGGAAAAACTGCTCGATAACGGCATGAAGGAAAGGGATATTATTAAACAATATAAAATTGACCACCGTATTTATATTGAAGAAGACGTTCTGAAAAACGCGGATTTGGTGATAACCAGCACCAGCCAGGAAAAAGATGAACAGTACGGTATGTACCGGGATAAAAATATGCCTGCATACCGTGTCATTCCTCCCGGACTGGACCTGAATAAATTTTACCCCTACTATCATGACATGCTTCCTGGAAACGAAAAGTATGAAGACGAGATCTATGCGCGGACGTCGATTCTTAAAGAATTAAATCGATTTTTTCTCCAGCCGGACAGGCCGATGATACTGGCGCTCTCCCGTCCGGATGCGCGCAAGAATATTTCGGGTCTTGTTAAAGCTTACGGAAATGATATAGAATTGCAGGCCATGGCCAATCTTGCCGTATTTGCCGGAATCCGAAAAGATATTACTGAAAAGCAGGAGAACGAAAGAAATGTTCTGACCCAAATGCTTCTGCTCATGGACAAGTATGACCTTTACGGGAAGATGGCGATTCCCAAAAAACATGATTTTGAATATGAGGTGCCGGAATTATATCGCATTACCGCTGAAAGAAAAGGGGTTTTCGTGAACCCGGCCCTGACAGAACCTTTTGGTTTAACTTTGCTGGAAGCTTCCGCAATCGGTCTTCCTATAGTGGCAACCCATGATGGAGGACCCAAAGATATCATATGCAATTGCCATAACGGTATATTGGTGGATACGACGAAACCGGAAGAAATTGCTGAAGCCATTAAAACAATCATCACCGACCACGATAAATGGGAAAATTTTTCCAAAAATGGTGTGATCAATGTTCGTCAGCACTACACATGGGAAAGACATGCCGAAAAATATCTGGAAGAGATAAGCCGGATTGCCGATGCGTCCGCGGCATCGAATATGAAAGTTGCCGTTCCGTCCGATTTCATCGGAAAACGGCTGGCCAAGCTAAATCACTTTATTATAACCGATATTGATAATACCCTGATTGGCGGAGGAAATAAATCGCTGAATGCTCTTATGAGATTGCTTCGGGAAAACCAGGATGCCTTAGGCTTTGGCATC
The DNA here is from genome assembly GCA_964600725.1 of uncultured Desulfobacterales bacterium. Taxonomy (GTDB): domain Bacteria; phylum Desulfobacterota; class Desulfobacteria; order Desulfobacterales; family CAZRLQ01; genus CAZRLQ01. Next base: position 3,906 of record CAZRLQ010000013.1, on the reverse strand, counting down.
GCCACCGGCAGGACAGTCGAATCGGCTGTCGAAATTTTAAAAGAGCACGCTGTATATTCACCGGATATTATTATTTCATCTGTCGGCTCGGAAATCTATTACGGAAATAGTCTGCACAAGGGAAGGGGATGGGATACTCATATTGAGAAAAAATGGAATCGGAATAAAATCGTTGCGTTGCTGCAAGGCATTGATTTTCTTGAATACCAGGAAGAGTCAACACAGCGGTGGTTTAAAATCAGCTATTTCATAAAGCCGGGCAAGGACCGACTGGCCATGATTCATGATCTGCTGCTGAAACATAAATGCCGCTACAATCTTATATATTCTCATCAGAAATATATTGACATTCTTCCTTATCGAGCCTCCAAGGGGAAAGCGCTCCGGTATCTCAGCTATAAATGGGAAATTCCCTTGAAAAACTTTCTTATATGCGGAGATTCAGGGAATGACGAGGAGATGCTTCGGGGCGAGCCTCTTGCTGTGGTGGTAGGCAATTACAATAAGGAACTGGAAAAGCTCAGAGGCGGAAAAAATATATATTTTGCAGAACAAAAATATGCCGGTGGAATTCTTGAAGGAATCGAACGATATAAGTTTGTGCAAAAAGCCCGGCAGGAGATGACCTGAAAATGAAAAACCTGCTGACATCAATCATCAAAAAAAAGAACCTGAGTGATTTCAAGGAACTTGTCTTTTTTATCACCAATCAACCCGACAGAATCATGCTCAGAAACGGTGTTATACAGATCTTTCGCGATTATTGTGACCAATACAATAAAACAGAAAAGTTTCGTGAAAACTCTTCCATTTTTGCTTTCATTAAAAAAATCCAGGAACTTTTTATTGAGGACAACCATATCATACTGATGCACCGTTACTCGATTGCAAAATTTCGTTTTTACCGTATTAGTCAGGATGGAGAATATATGGAAAAGATTCCTTTGCCGCAATATCTGAATCTGAAGGATTTGTACGTTCTGAAGAAAAAAACGGACAATCACCCCTTGCGAATCGACTATATGCCGTTTTATGATTTTTCTCCATTGCTTCGTGACATTCGATCCGTTGGCAATGGTATCCGTTTTCTGAATCGCTATATGTGCAGCAATATGTTCAGCCGGCCTAAAGAGTGGAATACGAAGCTGTTTGAATTCATTAAACTGCACCAATATAATGGGAGACAATTACTGGTCAATGGAACCCTGATAAAAGATCTGAACACATTTTATAGCGAACTGGGAAAAATGCTGAAATGGCTGCAAAGCAAAAAGCCCGAAGCTTTGTTTAACAGCATTGAAAAAAAAATGAAAAAAGCAGGTTTTGAGGTTGGGTGGGGAGATACCGTCAGCCGGATAACAGAGACATTCCGGTTATTACTGGATCTGATCAACGAGCCGACAGACCATCTGCTGGAGCAGTTTATTTCCCGTGTTCCGATGCCGCTGATATCCAGGATTGCGATCATATCTCCACATGGCTGGTTTGGACAGAGCAATTCCCTTGGCAAACCGGATACAGGCGGCCAGGTTATCTATATTCTCGACCAGGTCCGCGCTTTAGAAAAACATTTAAGACAGGAGATACAATTAGCCGGATTGGAGGTTGATCCAAAAATTATAGTAGTTACGCGCCTGATACCCGAAGCAGGCGATACGACCTGCGATCAAAGAATGGAAAAAATATTTCAGACAGACAACGGTTGGATTTTGCGTGTTCCCTTCAGAGATAAAGAATACGGAATCGTCAGAAACTGGATTTCAAGGTTTAACATCTGGCCATATCTTGGCACCTTCGCCGAAGATGCTGCAAAGGAATTGCTCTGTGAGTTTCAGGGGCATCCGGATCTGATCATTGGCAATTACTCAGATGGCAATATGGTGGCATCTTTACTTTCAGATAAATTCGATGTTATCCAGTGTACGATCGCGCACGCCCTTGAAAAGACAAAATATGCTTTTTCTGACATTTTCTGGCAGGATCATGAACAGGAGTATCATTTCTCACTGCAGTATACAGCCGATATTTATTCAATGAATAAGTCGGATTTTATTATCACCAGCACATTACAGGAGATTATCGGCACCGAAGACACAATGGGTCAGTACGAATCTTATCAATTTTTTAGCCTGCCGGGACTCTATCAGGTCATCAATGGGGTAAACCTTTTTGCCCCAAAGTTCAATGTAATTCCTCCTGGTGTCGACGAAGAGCTTTACTTTCCTTATTACTGTAAGGAGAGACGAGTCCCTGCAAAGCGGCAGCAATTGGAAAACCGGCTGCTGCATTCTGAATCGAACGATATTTACGGTAGTCTTGACAATCCTGATAATATACCCATTTTTACGATGGCCCGTTTTGATAAGATCAAAAATATCACAGGCCTGATTCATGCTTTCGGTTTAAGCAAAAAACTGCAACAGTCTTGCAACCTTATTTTCGCTGCAGGTACCATTCATATTGAAAATTCCGCTGATACTGAGGAGCGTAAGGAGATCCTCAAGGCCTATGATCTTATTGATCGTTTCAATCTGCATGGCAAATTTCGCTGGCTGCCCAGTATAAACAAGCTCGATACCGGCGAAGTATACAGAATTATCGCCGATCATAAAGGTATTTTTATACAACCAGCGTTATTCGAAGCCTTCGGGCTTACAATCATTGAAGCTATGGCTTCCGGACTGCCGACATTTGCGCCTAAATTCGGAGGGCCGTTGGAAATAATTGAATACGGGGTCAGCGGCTTTTTGCTGAATACCAGCAAGCCAAAACTGATCGCCGGCAGCCTGGAAAATTTTCTTTACAGATGTCAAAATGATGCAAATCACTGGAAAGAAATATCGGAGAATGGAATCAAGCGGATACAAAAACGTTTCAACTGGAAGTCTTACAGTCAACAGCTTACTAACCTGACAAAGCTTTACGGCTTTTGGCGTTATGCTGTTTCAGGAAAAGGAATGGTGGAATTAGACAGATATTGTGACCTTGTATATCATTTTCTGTTGCAGGAAAGAGCTAAACACCTTGAAGATCAGCAGTCACTGGAACGGGTCACGGCAACAGAGATGCGGTGACCAATGCCGAAATGCACGATGAGAAGAACCTCAGTGGCGGCAACCTCAAATACCAAGCAACACAAAACATTATTTTACGTATCATCTTATTAGCCAACATAAAAAAGTCATGTCGCGGTTTGTATCCAACACCTGCAGCACCATCCCGTGTGTAAAGCACCTGCCGCATATCTTGGTTTATAAAGGCCTGTGGTTCCCGACCAATAGCCATTTTGAATTCTGTGTAAAGGGCATTCCACCGCAAGCGCTGGAGAGTGTTTGGTAACATCGATCAAACTTTCAAGCTCCCTGATGTTTGGAAGCTGCCAGTCGCTGTGACCCGCCGCTTTCTTTTCATTAATCATTTTTATTTTGCCGGGTGCCTCCTGCCAGGTTACGGAGTCGTTGTCCAGCTCATGGCTGCTCAACCGGGACCTCCGGATAAGACGGTCATAGAAAAAGGACAGTTCCGGGGACAGGAGTTCCGGAGATACCTTACTTATCTTTTTCTTTCTTTGACCCGGGCTTTTGCGATCTTGGCCCGCGATTTAAAAGATGTTCCATTTTTTCAATAAATGTCTGCTGCCGCTGGTTTCCCCGCTGCGTCACATGGTGCAAAATCCTACGTGCAACTGTTCTCGCCATTCGTGCCATGATTATTTCATAACAATGCCGTGCTTATCCGGCAACAATTAAGCAAGGTGTTCCCAGATTATCCCCATATATGGTCTCCTTTGTTAAAGGTTAAGTTCCCATTCATTCATTCATTTATAACAAGTTTTTTTCAAATGATATCGCAAGCATATTTGCAATAATATTTATAACTTTTTAAAGGGAACCTCAGTTGTCATTG
>CAZRLQ010000012.1:0-19255 GCA_964600725.1 uncultured Desulfobacterales bacterium | reverse complement strand
CAAAAAACAAGCATATGCCCTATTTAAAAGGATATCTGACAATACAATGAAGATATCACTGCAGCCCAATTCAAAAGTTGTTATGGAAAAGCGGTATCTTAAAAAGGACCGCTGTGGAAATATAATAGAAACGCCGGAAGAGCTTTTTGCAAGGGTGGCAAAAAGTATTGCCGCAGCAGACACCATTTTTGATATAAATGCCGATGTCGGCAAAACTGAAGATAAATTCTTCAAGCTGATGACCAGGATGCTGTTTTTGCCAAATTCTCCAACACTTATGAATGCCGGACGTTCTTTGGGGCAGTTAGCCGCCTGCTTTGTACTTCCCATTGATGATTCATTGGAAAGCATCTTTGAGACATTGAGAAATACCGCTATAATTCATAAAAGCGGCGGAGGAACAGGGTTTTCTTTTTCACGAATTCGTCCGGCAAATGATGTCGTGTTATCAACAGCGGGCATCTCAAGCGGTCCTGTTTCATTTATGTCTGTTTTTGATATAGCGGCAGAAACAGTCAAACAGGGAGGTACCCGCAGAGGTGCAAACATGGGAATTTTACGGGTGGATCATCCCGATATTGAAGATTTTATTGTGTCAAAAAATGATCTTTCCCGGTTAAATAATTTCAATATCTCAGTGGCCCTTACCCAAAATTTCATGGATTCCCTTAAAAATAATTCTGATTATGTTCTTATCAATCCACGAACAGGTAAGAGTATAAGACGGGTTTCATCCGAAAAAGTATTTGAATTAATAGTTAATTCTGCATGGCAAACAGGTGAGCCGGGAATTATTTTTTTAGATCGAATAAACAAAGATAACCCAACACCTCATTTAGGAAACATAGAAGCCACAAATCCTTGTGGAGAACAACCGCTTCTTCCTTATGAATCATGCACACTCGGTTCAATAAATCTTTCCAAAATGGTATCTGAAAATGCACTTAATTTAAACAGACTCAAAAAAACCGTTCATGATGCCGTTCACTTTCTTGATAATGTAATAGATGTTAACAAATATCCGCTTCCGCAAATCGAAACAATAAGCAAAGATACCAGGAAAATAGGTCTTGGCGTAATGGGATTTGCAGACATGTTAATCAAGCTGAAAATACCTTACGGTTCTGAGGAGGCCGTGTCCCAGGCTGAGTCTGTTATGTCATTTATCGCACAGGAATCCAGAAAAGCCTCGGCCGCCCTTGCTGAAAAACGAGGAAACTTTCCCTGTTACAAAGAAAGCATATTTGACAATGATTCAACTCCATATATGCGAAATGCCACTACCACAACAATTGCGCCAACCGGTACCATCAGTATAATTGCAGGGACTTCCGGCGGCATAGAACCAATATTTGCAGTAACGCAGATAAGACGTATGCTAAGCGGAAAATCTTTTTACGAAATTCATCCGCTTTTTATAGAAATAGCGAAAAAAGAAGGATTTTACACAGAAGAGCTATCTAAACAGATAGATCAAAAAGGTTCTTTGCAGCTTGTTGATACGATTCCCGATCATGTAAAGAAACTTTTTAAAACATCACACGAGATCTCTCCCAAGTGGCATCTTGAGATCCAGGCTGCTTTTCAGAAACATACTGACAATGCGGTTTCAAAGACCGTCAATTTCCCGGCGGACGCAACGATCGAGGACGTAAAAAAAGTATATCTTTCAGCATACGAAAAAGGATGCAAAGGAATAACCATATACAGATATGGAAGTCGTGAAAATCAGGTACTAAATACAGGTATTAAAAGGAGAGAATCCGTCAAAATTGCACCAAGATCAAGGCCGAGACGGACCCAGGGGATTACTGAACGCATCAGTACAGGATGTGGAAAGTTGTATGTCACAGTAAATTCTGATCAGGAAGGAATCTGCGAAGTTTTTGCCAAAATGGGGAAAACCGGCGGTTGTGCTTCATCCCAGATAGAAGCCGCTGGACGCCTGATATCACTTGCTTTGCGGTCAGGAGTAAAGGTTGATGCTATTGTCAAACAGCTCACAGGCATAAGGTGTCCCTTTCCCTCATGGCAATGCGGAAATATGGTGCTCTCATGTCCGGATGCAATAGCTCAAGTACTGAAAAATCTCTCTGAAACAGACTTTGTTGAAAAAGGGCCGGCAACGTCTATATGCCCGGAATGCAACAATCCGATGTCCCATGAAGAGGGATGCCTTATTTGTCATTCATGCGGATTTTCAAGATGCGGTTAATTCAGACTATTTTTGCTGCCGTAAAATTCAACCTTCTGAAACTGCCGGCTGAACTGAAATTGCCGGAAATTCTTGCCAGGAGCTTTCAGAAGAGATACTTGACAAGTGCAAAGCCGGCAACAAGTAAAACTGTAAAAGAGACTGCCAGAATATTAAAATATCGATCAATAAGCATTTGAATTTTAGGGCCGAATAAGTATATAAGCCCTCCGATTATAAAAAAACGCGCAGACCTGGAGATTGCGGAAGCAGAAGCAAATATCCAAAAATTAATATTAAATGCTCCTGCGGAAATTGTGAATACTTTATAAGGTATGGGAGTAAACCCGGCGATACCGACAGCCCATGCATCATATTTATTAAAAAGATATTCAATATATTCAATCTTTGAACTTAAACCGTAAAAATCGACAATTCTGTTTCCAATAACGGACATAAACTGCCATCCGATTATATAACCAAAGCATCCTCCAATTATTGATCCAGATGAACATATAAGAGCGTATTTTAATGATTTTTGGGGTATTGCTACTGCAAGCGCGATAAGCAAAACATCAGGCGGTATAGGAAAAAAAGAGGATTCACAAAAGGCGAGCAGAAATAATGCCCATGTTCCATATGGTGTTTTTGCCCAGTTAATAACCCAGTCATAAAGAGATCTGAGCATTCAATCTTCTCCCCACCCATGTTCTCCGATGAGCTTTACAAATCTGCATCCGCCGAGATCTGTTCTGCAGATGCCTTGCTGATCCCGATAAAGCCTTATTAATTTCTGTGAATGCCGGTCTCCGACCGGTATAACCATTCGTCCGCCAACGGCAAGCTGACTGACCAGGACATTCGGAATTTCAGGTGCGCCGGCGGTAACGATAATGGCATCAAAAGGGCTTTCATCTTGCCAGCCTGCAGTGCCGTCCGAATACCTTGTTACAATATTGTGATAACAGAGTTTATCAAAAAGCTTACGAGCCTTTACAAATAGTGAGTGTATTCTTTCAACAGTATAAACGCGAAATGCAATTTCAGCTATAATTGCAGATTGATATCCTGATCCGGTCCCTATTTCAAGTACCCTGTCTTCTTCTTTGAGCTGCAGCGCCTGGGTCATTTCAGCCACTATGAACGGCTGTGAAATGGTCTGCTGGTCTCCTATGGGCAGAGGAAAATCACCGTACGCCTGATCCATTAAGGCCTCGCTTACAAAGAGGTGTCTTGGAACCTTGCGCATGGCCTCAAGAACTTTTAAATCGGTTATTCCGCGTGATTCAATCTGCACGCGAACCATTTCTTCACGACGGCGTTTATATTTATCAAAATATTTCATGGCTGAATTTTTATCAAACATTAAAGTCTGCGTCAAGATAAGGATGGACGGACAGAATCGTTTTTGAGCAACTTCATGGATAGTACCAGACAGCTGACAATAGCTATTTTATTAACACTGCTTATAGTTGTTATCGGCACAATAGGGTATATGCTGATTGAAGGCTGGAACCTTTTTGATGCAGTCTATATGACCATTATTACTATTGCGGCTGTCGGATACCAGGAAGTTCATGAAATAAGCGAATTTGGCCGCATATTTACCATCATACTTATTTTCTTAGGAGCCAGTTATTTTATTTATGTAACGAGCAGCGTAGTGCAGTTCATGGTTGAAGGAAGAATCAGGTTAATATTTGGGAGGAGACGATTGGAAAAAAAAATCAGCCGGTTAAAAGACCATTATATTGTTTGCGGGTATGGTCGAATCGGAAGGGTTCTTTGCCGAATCATCAAAGGAAATCATCTGGATCTGGTCGTTATAGAAAAATCCACACAACTGATTCCGGTAATGAACAAAGATGATATATTATATATATCTGGTGATGCGGAAATTGAGTCAAACCTTATAGCCGCGGGAATACAAAGGGCAAAAGGTCTTATCGCCTTGCTTTCTACAGATATTAATAATGTTTTTCTTGTGCTGACCGCAAGACAGCTCAATTCTGATATTTACATTATGGCCAGAGCGAGCCAAAACGAATCTAAATCAAAATTACTGGCAGCCGGAGCAAATCAGGTGGAATCACCCTATGACAGGGGGGCGATTAGTATGGCCCAGAAACTGATTCGACCTACTGTAACAGATTTTGTTGATTTTGTTTTTACACACAAGCGAAAAGATATTCAGATGGAAGAGATACCCGTCAGCCCTTCTTCCAGCATGGCAAATGTCAGTCTGTCTGATTCAGGCATAAGACAGCGGTTTAACCTGATAATAATTGCAATTAAAAAACCGGATGGCAATATGCTGTTCAATCCTTTGCCTAAAACGATTATTGAGGCCGGAGATACTGTAATAGCGGTAGGAGAATATGAAAACCTGCAAAAATTGGAAAAGATATTGAAACTATGAAACCAGAGACGAAATAACTTCCCCAATTAGGCATCATAGCTTCAGGCCATCATTCAGACCGTTGATTTATGGTCTTTTCGCCCGATCTCTGCGCCTGCCCTAAGCATTTTTCAAAGATCTCATCGGGCGAAAGAGAATTTGGTTCTTCACGGATTAACGTGAAAACCTCTCCCTAATCAGGGAATGAGCTTGAGCCAAGGTGATCGAACAAATCAGCATTGAACGTAGAAGCGGCAGTCATTCCTGCGAAAGCCAAGAATCCAGATGCTTCGGGAAACCTGGATAGCGCTAAAGCTTCACCGCTTGCCAGGGTCAAGCCAAAAATGACGTTAAGCCCTTTTCATATACGCATCACGCTAATCCGCGATGAACCGGGAATTTTTCAAAAAAAGTTTTACAAACAACGAACTATATTTTATAGATGATTCTATTTTCAGTAATGATTATATCCATATAACGGTCATGTGATTCCATCGGCACCTGTTGTATTATCTGATCTTCCAGGGCAAGCGCCACTTTTCTTGTGGTAATCGGCAGCTTTGGAATAAGCCTGTCGTAATATCCTTCTCCGGAACCGATTCTTCCTCCTTTTTCGTCAAATGCAACACCTGGAATTATCGCGATGTCTAAACGTTCAATCGGTATTGCCTTGCACTTGATTTTATCCGGTTCAATTATACCTGTTGCACCAACTTTTGTATCAGAATCAAGATTATCAATCTTAAAGAGTGTTATCCGAAATTTCTTTATGTCAAAAACCGGAAGCACGACAATCTGATTAATAGCAAGACTCCTGCTGATTATTTCTTGTGATGAAACTTCGCAGCCTCTGTTAATATAAAGCAAAGCGATTTTTGCTTCCTGAAAGTTGGCTAATTCAAAAAGCCGGCCCTCAATCTTTTTGTATCTTTCCAACAATTCGCTATCTGAAAGAATTTCAAGTTTTTTTGCAATATCATTCCGTATCTCTTGCTTTTTTACTTTAGTATTATCCATTTGTATTCTCCAGTAGAATAATTAGAAATTTTGTTTATACATAAAAGACTACTAAAGTCAAGCTGCTACGAGAATTTACGCAAAAGCATTTGGAGAAGCCGGACAGCTCATCTCCGTTCCTTATCATTCACTATACAAAATTCATCATTTTCATATAATTCATATTCATATAGACGACCTGTACGATTTACAACCTACAACCTCCTGGAGTATACAGAATATTTTTCTGCAGCGATTATCTTTCAACCTTCTTCAACTCCTCAACCAGTATGGCATTTTCCAGAGAAACCGCTGCCTGGGAAGCTAAAAGACTGGTGAACTCAACCTGGTCTTTTGTAAACATCGAGCTGATCATGTTGTTTTGAAGATAAAGAATTCCCTTCATCTCTTGCTGTTTCATTATCGGCAGGCACAAGACAGAACGGATTTTCAATTTCTGAACATCTTCGTCAAAGACAAAAGATCCTCCAGCCATGGCATTTTCAAGAATCACGGTCTTTTTTGTGCGATAAACATAGCGTACAATGGCATGGCTCAATCCCCTGGTACCGGAAAATGGTTCATTTTTTAATACAACATCGAGAATATTTCCCTTAATCCCTTCAGCTCTCAAAAAGAGCTCCCCTTCGGTTTCCATAAAAAGATACCCGCTTGAAGCCCCCTGCCTTTCCATCACAGATTTTATTATTGTTATTAAGAGTTTGCTCAAATCGAGTTCTTGCGAGATGGCAAGAGATGCCTTCATGAGATATGAAGTATCAAGCTCTTGAACCGGCATAGCTTGTGCCCATTGATCTGAAAGAAGATATTGGGGGTAGTTGTTGTTGATAAGGATCAGTTTCTGCTCTGCATGGCATCTGCCGTAAAGCAAGGCCGCCTCTTGAATATGAAACCGCGCCTGCCTTTGGCCTCTGGCCGCCAGCAGTTCGCCTAAACATTCATGAATATGGCCTTCGAGCAGGATGTAACCATGCTCGTGCGCAGTATCTACGGCATCGAAATAGAGAGCCCTCGCCGCCTTAAAGTTATTGACAGGACTGTCGGTAAAACGGGCATTCTCAGCGATCATCAGCGCAAGATAAGGTCTGAGAATCGGGCCGTGCTTTGACCAGATTTTAACTCTTTCCATGCAGAGATCCAGTTCTTTCTTCAGATCTTCTGCTTCACTGGTTGAAGCTTTTCTCTTCTCACATCTCAGTATAGTTAAAAAATAAAAAACAGACCAGAGCCGGTTCAGTATGTTGTCAGTCAGACCTCTTAAATATGGTCTGGCTTTTTCAAAAAAAAGAGCTGCATCGTCATATCTGCCAAGATAATAGAGACTGATGCCCTTTAATGTATAGTAACAGCCGATTGAAACAACGTGCTTATCCTGAATCCATTGCTCTATTTTATCCTCCATCTCCTTGACAGATATCACTGTTCTGCCCGGGTTCATCTCATCACACCATCCAGCTAAAACCGCTTCCGCAAGCCCTGATGACAGAGAAAGGTTATATTTGCTGGTAAACTCTATGCATTCATAAACATATTCTTTTGTTTTGCTTAAATCCTCTCCCTTGGTAATCAAATTCCATATCAGCGGGGCATAAGAAAGGCATCCGTTGTAAAGATCTCCGCAGGTCTTCCCTCTCCGTATGTTCTCCAGGCATAATTCGATAATATCTTCCGGACGGCTTCGATTGTGAACATTGCACCAAAGGATTCCGTTCATTCCTCTGGTAGCGCCGAATGTATTTGGATATCTTTCAGATAATGCAACGGCCAGGTCTTCATACCTGAACGACATTTCAAATTTGCCTCGCTGCTGAAGATAAAGTCCCATAATACAGAACGAATATATCACCGATTCATCCATTCCTCCGGCAAGGCAGTTTTGAGTGGATTGAATACCTGAAAGAAAAAGCTGAGAAACCATTCCCGAAAGGTAATAATCGGGAATAAGTTCACTGTATATGGCGAGTTCGATCTGAATCGCTCTATCATCTGTGGGCTCCATTTCAAGAATTGTCTTCCAGACATCCGGATTTTCCGTATGGATCTTTTTGATTAGTTCTTCACACTTTGATAAAACCAGAACATCATCTTTCGGAATCGCTCTGTCAAAGAAGGCAAGGCCCCGGTTTGCGGTCTCAATGGCATTTTCAAAATAGCCCAGTGAAGAAAAACCGGCTGTCTGCTCATATAAACACTCGGCCCTGTCGAGATCTGTAATCGATTTCTCAAGGAGCAGATTGAGCAAAACTTCTGATTCTTCCTGATTTCCCCGGGTCAACTCGCTTCTTGCAAGGTTTTTATATACATTAAAGGTAAATTCATAATCCGTATCCCAGGAATCTTCGGGTAAAAGCATTCGGCACTGTTTAAAAAAACGATTGGCCGCTTCAAGGGCAAGAGCGTCGACAGCCTTTTTCCCTGCATGATAGTTAAGCTTTGCGTCTCGATAACGAATTGCATTTTCAGGTTTCTCTTTCCTTCCCTTATTCAGATGTTCGACAATGGAAAAAAGATTATCGACTGTTTCCAGTTCGGTTCCTTTTGGGACAGCTTTTATGTAAGATTCGGCAATATATGAGTGGAGATAGCGCAGCTTTTCATCATCAAGGGTTTTATCAACGGCTTCCTGAATTCGATCATGGAAGAAACTAAGGTGTGAAGTCCCTTTTAGCAATACACGCTGCTCAAATGCGGGAGATAAGTCCTGATAAATAAGATCCAGCTCTTTGCCGGTTATCAGGCTCAAGTCAAGGGCCTTAAAGCTCGCTCCGAGACAGGCTGCAATCTGAAGCAGTTTTACGGTTTTTATCGGCAGTCTTCTTATCTTGTCTGTAAATAAGGCCACAATTGTATCCGGAATCTGATGTTTCTTGATCTTTTCAATATCCCATTGCCAGACACCCTCTTCTCCTGGATTGATAAGTCTTTTCCTGTGCAGCCAGGAAAGGCTTTCATTCAAATAAAGAGGGTTTCCTTCTGAAATTGAAAATACAATCTCAGTCAATGTGCCTGTCCGCAGAGGAGAAGTATTGAGGATATGGGCAACCATTTCATTTGAATGATTTAATTTCAATTCATGCAAGCGAAGTTCGAGCAGGGGTATGTCTGTTTTTCTGACTTTTTTAAGTATTCGGCTCAAGGGATGAGTCTCGTCGACTTCATTATGCCGATAAGCCCCCAGAAGAAAAAGATAGGGGTAATCCTTGTAATTATTGAAAATATTTTCAATAATTACAAAGGAAGCGGTATCACACCACTGGAGATCATCTATAAAAAGCGTAAGGGGATGATCATAATCGGCAAGACAGGATATGAATTTTTCTACTGTCCGGTTAAACCGGCTGCGGGCTTCGGCAGGCGGCAGGGGGGAGACCTTGGGAAAAGAGCCTGTAATCAGCTCAAGTTCCGGAACCAGATCCGCAATCAGTTTGCCGTTTTGTCCCAGAGCTCTGGTTATGTCTTCGCGCCTATGCGTTATCCTGCTTGAATCTTCGGTAAGAAAGGTTGCTATAAGATATGAAAATGCCTGGATCAGGGTACTGTATGGAACATCTTTCTGGAACTGGTCGAATTTTCCCAGGGTAAAATAGCTCTTGGACGCAACGATCGGCAACTGGAGCTCCTGAATCAGCCGGGTCTTGCCGATGCCCGGAAGTCCTGAAATCATAACGCAGCGGAAAGGACCTGAAATTGACCTGGCATGTTCTTTCAGCAGCATTGATTTTTCCTTATCCCTTCCAACCATGATGCATGGTATATTTATGCGGTTTATATAATCTTTAAGACCCAGGGTAAATGGTTCGATTTTTCCTGTTTTCAGGTATTCATCCTGGCAGCGCAAGAGATCGAGAAGCAGTCCGCTGGCGGTCTGATAACGTCTTTCAGGTTCTTTCCGTATGAGCTTTGCGACTATACTGCTGATGGTTTCAGGAATCTTTGGATTAGCTTGATGCAAAAGAGGCGGATCTTCAGCCAGGTGGGAATGAATGATTTCCAGAGGATCATCTGATGCAAAAGGAGGCTCTCCATTTAAAAGCTCGTAAAAGACAATTCCGAGCGAATAAAAATCCGTTAAATGATCTACACTCTGTTTGATTCGTCCTGTCTGTTCCGGAGAAACATAGTTCAGCGTATTATCCCTGAAGCTGTCATCATAAATAAAATGACTGATATCCTTAAAATGAATCACCCTGACAAGATCGATCAGCCGGATATCGAGGGTGCCCGGATTGACAAGGATATTGTTGGGCTTTATTCCGCTATGAAAATGACCTGCCTTGTGAATACCCTCTAAAATTTTTACGATAGAACATGAAATGCTGAAAAAATCGTTTAAATCGACTCTATTTCTCTCTTTTCTCCAGTCAAAAAGATTTTGGCCGTCAAAGTATTCACAAACCAGAAAAAGTCCGCTTTCATCAGGGCCGTACAGATCAGGATTTATTGTTTTGGGGAGCCGAAGCTGCTGAAGGTGTTCAATCTGCTGCTTTAGATGATCGTAAAGATCTCTTCTGGATCTTATCAGGTTTTGTCTGATACGCTTTAATACTAAAAGACGTTCGGGCCGGCTGCTTTCGTTAGCCAAAAAAACTTGTGAGTGCAGACTTTGGCCTATTTTTTTTAATATATTATAATTTAAAATATTACATATGCCGTTCATTGGTTTTTTCTCCAACTGTATGAAAGTTGACAGGAGACCCTTATATAATATACCGGTTCATTTATAAAGTTTCAGCAATCATGTATAGCTGTAGTATCGACAAAAAATGATTGGTCATAAATTAAATTACGATCTCTGTTTTTCAAGCCAGGCAGTAAAGTGAAAGATACTTCCAGGATATCCTGTTTTAGATACCTGCTCCTCAATTAATAGAGCAGAGGGGCTTGGTTCATAAAAGACGGGGCTTTCGGCCCAAACATCGCCATCCATATGGTTTGATATCCGCTTGCAGATAGAAAGACCAAGACCGATACCGCCGTACTTTCTTGTAGTTGAGCCATCAGCCTGTTGAAAAGGCGCAAAAATCGTCTCCAGTTTATCTTTTGGGATACCTATACCTGTATCTCTAATCGCGGCATGAATTTTTATCCGGTCATCCTTTTCATCTTCAATATCAATAGCGAGTTCAATTTCTCCTGACTCTGTAAATTTAAAAGCATTATCCATCAAATTGTTAAGTACTTGACGATACCTCTGCGGATCTCCTGTTACTAAAAACGAAATTCTTTCAGAAATTCGAGTTATAATCTTTATTGGTTTTGATTTGTACTTTGACCGAATCAGATTACAGACCTCATGAGCTAAGAGTTTGATATCAAATGTAATCTTTTCAATCTCCAGCTCTCCGGCTTCTATCTTGGAGAAATCAAGAATATCGTTGATCAGGGAAAGCAAGGCTTCCCCGTTTACTTTTATCTTTTTTGCATAATTAATCTGATCTTCATCCAGGTTGGTATAAAGGAGCATATCGGTAAAACCTGTTACCGCATTCATTGGAGTGCGGATTTCATGGCTCATATTGGAAAGAAACTCTGTTTTGAGACGGGATGATTCAAGTGCCTTGTCTCGAGCTTTTTCCATCTCTTTTTGCGTAGTTATCAATCGCCTGTTTTTTTCTTCAAGGCTTGCTGTTGTTTGAAGCAGCATGTCCGACATTTCATTAAGGCTCACAGCGAGCATACCTAATTCATCAGTCGATGATAGATCAATCTTCGTCTGATAATCACTTTTTGAGATTCTGTCTGCGCCTTCTTTCAGTAAAAATATCTTTCTTCTGATATCATTTGAAATTAATAATGATATCAGGGCGACGGCTGTAATTGAAATGACGGCTATCAGAATAATAAGATGCACTAAAAGTTTCCTGGATAATCTGGCTGCTTTTCCGCAGGCCGTTGAAAATTCATTTAAGGTGGCTTTCAGTTCAGAGTTCAGGATATATATTTCATCAAGTATCGGCTGAAGATTTTTATTTGTTTGATTACTGGAAATGCTTTTATGTAATTGTTCGCCCAAACTTTTCAATTCAATGTTATAACGATCGGCATCAGCCCACAAACCGATTGCTCTGTCAACGTAGCTGACATGTCTTAGGTATTTGAAGATATACGACATGGTTCTTGCATCTTCCGGATGGTTTCCGCCCTCGACAAATGCCTGAGAGGCAACTGCTAAATCAGCATTATCTTTTTCCAGTTCCAAGCGTGCCTTCTGATGGGCTAAAGGCACCTTCATACGTTCCATAAATCTTTCAAATTCATCTTCGTTATGAGAACAGACGTACATATATAAATTACAAACAGCATCTTTCTGAGCCTTGGAATAGATCCCTTCTCCGCTGACATAAACCCTGGCTCCGGACAGAAGCCAGGTTGCAGTAATGCTCGCAATTGCCAATACAGACAGAAAAAAGGCAAAAGCAAAAACAATTACCGCAAGTTTTTTGGTTATTGATAAATTTTTTATCAGCCTGCCATTAAGAATAGAGTATGATTTTAATTTAACCATATAGATGCTCTTTTAGCTAATACTTTGAATATAATTTATCCCATGACAGGTAAGGAATATCGGTGGAAGTGAACTGAACAACGAAACGCCCGGGGAAACGCTCAGGTTTGATTTAGATATGTAAAATCGGCTGCCGACGTAAGGCGGGACACCTTGAAACTTCAGTGGTCAGAGAGGTGTAAGGGGCGAATCTTGATTCGCCATGATCACAGGCAGATAATGTCTCATCTGTGGTGCAAATCAAGGCCGTTGGTAGTTTTCCCGTTTTTTGGCTCCGCCCGGGAATACCGGTTCTGGAGGCTCTATTTCATGTATGCCCGGACTGAAGACCGCTTTCCCAACCTTTGAAGGCATAGCCCTTAGCAATAGGCCGGTGAAATATCCAGGCCAGCTGATATTTTTTATGAAAAGTTAGGAATGACTGCGCAATCGCTGAAATAACAAAGCTCTTGACAGTATATACTGTCAAGAGCTTTATTTTAAAGGGCAATACAAAATCGATATTGCCTGAAACTTTGTCATTAATGGCGGGGACGACGAGACTCGAACTCGCGACCTCCGGCGTGACAGGCCGGCGTTCTAACCAGAACTGAACTACGCCCCCTCGAATAACAATAGATAACAATCTAAAACCTTTGCAAAACAACCCTTTCGCCCAATTTATATATCAGACCCAAAAAATAATCCTCAAAACAAGTAATCTATTCCTGCGGTTAAAACTTTTATCTTTTTCTTGAACTTAAAGCAAGTCAACTACTGTCAGCCCTGCCTGCCTGCCGCAGGCAGGTAAAGCAGGCAGTCTCCTTGCCTAAATTTTTATGATAGGCGGAACAGGGCTTGAACCTGTGACCCTCGGCTTGTAAGGCCGATGCTCTCCCAACTGAGCTATCCGCCCTTAACTTTTATTGATAAAATCAATAGCACTGAAATAAATTAATGTCAAGCCTAAATTTTCATTTAAAAAAAGAGGCTTCCGGCTTAAAGCCGGGCAATACATATGGGGCTGCCCATCTTGCGATAAGGCGGAAAACAGCCATTTTAGGACAGCCTCCATGGGCACTAATTTAAAGCCGTCCTTTGTTCCACTTTATCGGGCACCATTTCAAAATAAAAGTCATCCTCATTGAAAAGAATATCTCCTTCTTTTAAAACCAAAGCATTTGCCAACACTTCATCCATATGCTCCGCCATGACAATTTCCATATGTTTTGTTATAGCTGAAGGAATATCAAATAAATCCTTTTCGTTTTCTTTGGGTATAATGATTTTTTCTATTCCTCCGCGATGGGCTGCCAGAATTTTTTCTTTCAAACCGCCTATAGGAAGAACGCGGCCACGTAAAGTGATTTCTCCTGTCATGGCAACATTACGGTAAACCGGTTTTTTCAGAATTGCTGAGACAATTGACGTGCACATAGCAACCCCTGCAGAGGGTCCGTCTTTTGGAATAGCGCCTTCGGGAACATGTATATGAATATCTGTCTTTTTATAAAAACGTTTATCTATCATAAGACGTTCAGCCCGTGAACGAACATAACTGACAGCCGCCTGGGCTGATTCCTTCATCACATCGCCTAATTTGCCTGTAACAGACAGCTCTCCTTTCCCGGGCATAATCAATGTTTCAACACAAAGCAAATCTCCACCAGCTTGTGTCCAGGCAAGCCCGGTAACAATCCCGATCAGATCTTTTTCTTCTACCTGTCCATATCTGAAACGAGGAGGACCCAAATATTTGTTCACAGATGTTGATGTTATTCTGAACATACTGTTCTCTTTATTTTTTACAACTTCACGTGCAATCTTTCTGCAAATGGAAGCAATTTCCCGTTCGAGATTTCTTACCCCCGCTTCACGTGTATACTGCTGAATGACACTGAAAACTGCATTTTTTGAAAAATGCAGATCTTTTTCTTTCAGACCATTTGTTTTGATCTGTTTTGGAACAAGAAAATTCTTTGCTATACCATATTTTTCATATTCAGTATAGCCGGGCAGACGTATGATTTCCATTCTATCTTGTAATGGAAGGGGAATATCGGGCAAAGTGTTGGCCGTTGTGATAAACAGTACGTCTGAAAGATCGTAATCAACATCAAGATAATGATCATTAAAACTGTTGTTCTGTTCCGGATCAAGCACCTCTAAAAGAGCGGCGGAAGGATCGCCGCGAAAATCCATACTCATCTTGTCCACTTCATCCAGACAAAAGACCGGATTATTTACTCCCGCCTTCTTAAGAGATTGTATTATCTTTCCAGGCATAGCACCGATATATGTCCGCCGGTGCCCTCTTATTTCAGCTTCATCTCTCACCCCTCCAAGAGAAATACGTAAAAACTTTCTTCCAGTGGCTCGTGCAACAGATTTAGCCAAAGATGTTTTTCCTACACCAGGAGGACCGACAAAACAGAGTATGGGTCCCCTGATTTTTTTTACCAGGGATTGAACAGCAAGGTATTCTAAAATACGTTCCTTTGGTTTTTCCAGTCCATAATGGTCTTCGTTCAGTATAACCTCGGCCTCTTCAAGATCACTCCGAACCTTGGATCTTTCAAACCAGGGCAAGCCGATCATCCACTCAATATAGTTGCGAACAACAGTTGCTTCAGCCGACATGGGAGTCATCATGGCAAGCTTTTTAAATTCCTGTCTGGCTTTCTCCGAGGCCTCTCTGGACATCTTTTTTCGTTTTATGCGCTTTTCAAGTTCTTTTAGTTCGTCTCCAAAATCTTCATCTTGTCCCATCTCTTTTTTGATAGCCCGCATCTGTTCAGTCAGATAATAATTTTTCTTTGTTTGTTCCATCTGATTTTTGACGCGGCCTTTTATTTTTTGCTCAATCTTATAAATTTCGATCTCTGACTTAATTAATCCAAGGAGAATAGAAAGTCTCTTGCTTAAAGAACCTGTTTCAAGCAAACACTGTTTATCTTTGATTTTAAAAGGCAGATGAGATGCGATAGTATCGGCCAATTGTGAAGGATTTGATGTGGAGCTGACATTATCGGCAAGATCTTTTGAAATACTTTTATTTAACCGGGCATATTCCTTGAAAATTTCGATAATGGCTCTGCTCAAAGCCGAATCTTCTGTGGCCAACAATTCCTGCTCAACGAAAGGCTCTATTTCAACCTGAAAAAACTCTTCATTGTGAACAAAATTTACAATACGCCCCCTGGTTTTACCTTCAACAAGCGCTTTTACCGTGCCATCCGGAAGTTTTAACAATTGAAGGATTGTTCCAAGAGTTCCAACCATGTTGAGATCTTTTTCTGATGGATTATCTACCCCGGCATTTTTCTGAGTAACAAGAAAAATATTCTTGTCAGTATTCATCGCAGAGGTAAGAGCACTCACAGATTTTGAACGTCCCACAAAAAGCGGAGCAACCATGGATGGAAAGACTACAATATCTCTAAGGGGCAGCAGCGGATAAACAGATCCTGATGAAATATTTTTATCTTGCCTGAAAAATTTTGGTAAATCGATCATTTTTTTTACCCCCTTTTTGGGGATTTAAAATAAATCCGGTTCATTGCAAATTAGCGTAATGCGTATATGAAAAAGGTTCAAAGTCATTCCGGGCCTGACCCTGGCACGCAGTGAAACTTTAGCGCTATCCGGGTTTTCCGAAGCGTCTGGACTCTGGGCTTTTACAGGAATGACAGCCACTTCTATGTCCGATGCTGCTTTATTCAATCATTTTGGTTCAGGCTCATTCCCTGATTAGGGAGATATTTTCACGTTAATTCACGAAGAACCATAAATTCATTGCCGCTTCTTCATGAAAAATACGAGTCTGACATATGCCAAAGAATATGGGTGCAGTCGATCATGCTTTTTTTTGTGCCGGCTCATACAGCAAAATCGGTTTTTCTTTTCCCATCACAACATCTTCACTGATTACACACTCTTTAACATTTTCAATGGAAGGAATATCATACATTATATCAAGCATGCAATTTTCCAGAATAGCCCGAAGCCCCCTGGCTCCGGATTTCCGCTTTACAGCCTCTTTTGCTATGGCTGAAAGTGCGCCGTCCGTAAATCTCAAGTTGACACCTTCTATCTCAAAAAGTTTTTTGAACTGCTTGACCAGTGCATTCTTTGGCTCTGTCAATATTCTAATCAGTGAAGCATCGCTCAACTCATCAAGTGTTGCAATGACCGGCAGACGCCCCAAAAATTCAGGAATCAATCCAAATTTAAGAAGATCCTCCGACTGAATCATTTTCAGGATTTCGCCGATACTTTTATCTTCCTTCCTGACAATATCCGCACCAAAACCCATTGATTTGCCACCAATTCTTCGCCTGATTACCTGGTCAAGACCATTAAAAGTTCCGCCGCAAATGAAAAGTATGTTTGATGTATCAACTTTGACAAAATCCTGCTGAGGATGTTTTCTTCCACCTTTGGGCGGAACACTTGCAGTTGTTCCTTCGATGATTTTCAGCAGCGCCTGCTGCACTCCTTCTCCGGAAACATCTCGTGTGATTGAAGGATTATCGGACTTACGGGCAATTTTATCGATTTCATCAATGTATATGATACCTCGTTTGGCCCTGTCCAAATCATAATCAGCATTCTGGAGCAAAGAGAGTATAATGTTTTCAACATCCTCTCCAACATACCCCGCTTCTGTCAGACTCGTTGCATCTGCTATGGTGAAGGGAACATTTAAGAATCTGGCAAGTGTCTGGGCCAACAGCGTTTTCCCGCAACCGGTCGGCCCAATAAGAAGAATATTGCTTTTCTGTATTTCAACATCTCCTGTACTGACGTTACTATCAAGTCTTTTATAATGATTATGAACAGCTACGGAAAGAATTTTTTTTGCCTGATCCTGTTCAATAACATAATCGTCAAGCATCTCTTTAATCTCTTTTGGGGCAAGAGAAGTCTCCATCTCTATTGCTTCTTTTCCACTTTCCTCTTCGATAATTTCACTGCAAAGCTGGATACATTCATCACAGATATAAACAGCGGGACCAGCAATCAGTTTTTTGACTTCTTTCTGATTTTTACCACAAAAAGAACAGAATAAATTATCATCTATTTCGTCTTTTTTTGCCATCTTATGTCTCCCCCTCTCCCACGTTTTCAAGATCATCTCTACTGCTTATTACATGATCAATAATTCCATATTCTTTTGCTTCCAGACCGTTCATGAAAAAATCCCTGTCCGTATCCATGCTTATTTGATCAATTTCCTTACCTGTATGAAAAGCCAATAATCGATTAAGGGTATCTTTCATGCGGAGAATCTCCCTGGCTTGTATTGCGATATCCGAAGCCTGTCCCTGAAACCCCCCCATGGGCTGATGAATCAATATTCTTGAATTGGGAAGAGAATAACGTTTGTTTTTTGCTCCAGCGGCCAGCAAAACAGCCCCCATGCTCGCAGCTTGACCGATACAGACAGTTGCGATATCCGGTTTAATATACTGCATTGTATCATAGACAGCCATTCCTGCCGTAACAAGTCCTCCAGGAGAATTAATATAAAAATTTATATCTTTTTCAGGTTCTTCAGATTCAAGAAAAAGTAACTGTGCTATTAAAAGATTAGCAATATCATCATTAATGGCTGTACCTAAAAATAAAATTCTATCTTTAAGAAGTCTTGAATAAATATCATAGGCCCGTTCTCCCCTGCTGCTCTGTTCTATTACCATAGGTATTAACGGCAAAATAATCTCCTTTTTTTAAACCTGATTGACCGGTTCAGGCTGTTCTTCGGGTTCTGCTTCATGTATTACACTCGATTCAATAATAAGATCTACAGCATTTTTTTCAAGTATAATCTGACGTAAGGACATTAACTTAATATGGTCTTGTCTGTAATGTTTTCTTACTTCTTCAATAGGTTTATTCAGGGTCTTTGAAATATCCTTAAAACTATTTTCCAAATCTTCTTCTGATAGAGAGAGCTTTTCCTGTTCAATAATCTTGTCTAATATTAAATGGCGCTGAACCTGTTTTACTGCTGTATCACGATATTTTTCCGAAAATTTTTCTCTATTGAACCCGGCTTCTTCCATAGATATATTGCTTGCTGAAAGAGACCTTTCGGCCTCTGCAATCATGTTGTTAAGCTCATGCTCTACCAGTGAATCAGGGACTTCAAAATTTGTCCTTGAAAGTAATGCCTGAAAGACTTGTTCATTTAATTCCTGTTTTACCCGCTGTTCGTAACCCTGCTGCAAGTTATTTCTTATTACATCTCTCAAATCGTCCAGTTTCTCATAATTGCCTAAACTCCTGGCAAACTCATCATCAATTTCAGGAACTACTTCTACATTGATATCATTTAGAACCACTTTAAAATCTATGTCCAGGTCTGCAAGCCTTTCATTTTTACAGTCAGGAGGAAAATGAACTTCTATTTCTCTGGTCTCACCTATATTCATGCCGATCAGTTTTTCATCAAATTCCTTTGCAAAATCGCTATCACCAATTTTTAACGTAAAATTTTCTGTCTTTTCGGTTTCTTCAAACGGAGCTCCCTTGTTAAACCCCTCAAAATCAATAAGAGCTAAATCACCCATTTGAAGGGGCCGTTTTTCCGCTAACGGCTTTTTCTGAGACATTTTCTTTTGAAGCATTTTAAGCTGAGCATCAATTTCTTCGTCACGAACGCTGTATAAAGACTTTTCCAAAGTTAATCCACTAAAATCAACATCTCCAATTTCAGGCCTGATCTCTACAGTAGCATCATATTTGTAAGGGCCCTTCCCTTCAAATTCCGGTGGATCGAAGCTCGGCTGGCCAATGATATCTAAAGAGTTTTCTTTGACGGCATCTGCAAAAGAAGTTTGGATTAATCTATTTAAAACATCAGAACACACATCTTTTTTATAAATTCGTTCCAGTACCGGTCGAGGTACCTTTCCAGGACGATATCCCTTTATTTTTGCTTTCTTCTTCAAATCCTTATAAGCTCTGCTTAATTCGTCATTAACTGCATCTTCGGAAACTTCAATATGCAGCAGTTTTTTTATACTGCTCAGATCTTCAACCGTAACCTGCATGGGGCTCCTTTCTAATTACCATATTTCATTAATTTCAGATTTTTATATAAAACCTAAATCCTGCAAGCGCCGGGTTTGCCGGAGACCTGCCTGCGGCAGGCAGG
>CAZRLQ010000011.1:4466-19565 GCA_964600725.1 uncultured Desulfobacterales bacterium | reverse complement strand
CCCAGAACCTTACATCCGTGCCGGCTGCAGCCTCATCAGGATTGACCGTATAAGAGATGCAGAATCGGAGTTCATTGCCGGCTCCGCTGATATCGGCTGCATTGACAGTAAACTGAACATTTTCAGCCTCCCATTCACAGGCCACGGTTGCCTCTGTTATTCCATCCGCTTCATAGTAATCAAGACTGCTCATGGGAACTGTATCGTCATCTTCGTTTAAAAGACTAATGCTTGTAAAGTATACGCCCTCCTGGTCGTTTGCGCTGTTTGTAGCTCCGTTTGTTCTTATGACAACACTTATGTCACCGTCATCCGGAAAATCGCCCTCTGCGACAAAACAGTAACGATATGTCGGACATTCCACTCCCTGACCGACAGTTTCAAGGGGGCAGAGCTCAATTGAAGTGGTTGAAGGACAATAGTCATCTTCTGTTTTGTCACAATCCCGAAGCGTTACATCTTCAACCAGAAAATGTCCGATCTGGTTATCTGATGTGGTTGTCGTAAGAGACTGGGGGGTATTGTCGATGGAAACGGTAAGAAGGCTGAGCCCGCTGAACTCATGAACATCCGCGCAGATCGCTGTATCAGTATCGGAAGCAGCGATAAGCTCGTCATAAAGACCTATCTTGATCCATGGCAATTTACTGTTATCACTCCAATCACCGGAGCGCTGGATGCCTGTTATATAAATTTCAAAATACTGGTCTCCCGTATCTCCGTAAACATGGGCGGTGACATCTGGAGTGCCATCAACAGTTGAAACATCGCTGACCTCAACGTTTATTGCATCAAGTTCCACAAGATCACCATCGTTGGGCAAAGGTGTTCCCAGCGCCCCGTTGGCAGTATCTGTGCCCTGTATGTCCCTGCAGAGAATCGGCACGTCTGCTCCCGGATCGATGTTCTGGCCGCCAAGGGTTACACGGAGCAGAACATAGTTGTTGGTGAGCAGGTAGTTAGTAATTGTGTCATAATCTTCTTCTGTAAAAGTCAGCGTAATCGTACCGGCATGGTCGCATATGCTGTTTGCGGTCATCTCCTCACTGCGTGAGTTCAGCGTATAAGCCATGGCCGATGCAGCCGCAAATACGGCAATAAGCATTACTGTAAAAACCAATGAAATTTTTTTCATTATTGTAAATTCCTTTCTGTTAATCTTTGCTTAGGGTTTTCAAAAAAACAATTCCTTAAAACAGATCCAGCTTAAAATCCATTTTTTTAAGACCTATCTTTTATTTCCGGCATCCCCCCTTTCGCCTGATCAAGTATAAATCATCTCAAGACTGCCTTAAATCTACATTCTATCGCCAAAATCACATACAAAAAGATTGTATTTGCTGGTCAGTTGATCATCCTTTTCCTGCTCTTCACTATCCACGGAAATAAAAGCAAGTCCGATCTCTTTAAACTCAGGGTTGAGTATAACAGACGGATAATCATTTGATAAATCCAGCTCGTTTCTGAAATGGTTAAATATAATCAATTTTCCAATGTCAAAAGGATCCAGACCGGAAACCGTCAGCACAGATCCGATGATCTCACCTGAAACCAGAGGATCGTAACCTTTTTCGATAATTCTGTCTTCAATAGACCGGCCGTCTAATGATTCATACGAAAAGTAATTCTTTTCAAGCATATCATCGGCATGACCCCTGGCGGAGGCATAAAGTCTGTCATTAAAGGACAAAGGCGGCAGACCGTTTGTTAGTATATTGCCAAGCTCATTCGATTCACTGATGATCCGGTCAGTATTTATGCCAATGGACACCGCCGCGGCAAGGGGATCCTGCCGAATCTGATTGATCAGGCTGATCAGTTCGAATTCAAGCTCCTCTGCAGCGCTTAAAGCAAAGTCACAGGTTACAAGATAGACATTAAAAGAGGATGCGCCAAAATGAAATGCTCCTGAGCCTATCGATATTCCCGCTTCCTTAAGATCGGGATTTAAAATATTCCGCTGTCTGTCACGTTTTGCATCTAATTCGTCTTTAAACATATTGCTGAAAATTATTCTTGCGGCATCTTCTGCTTCGACGAAATTGGAAAACCCAAGCATGCCCAGACTCTCACCTGTATTTTTCGGCATATAACCGTTATTTAAAATGCGCTCTTCAGGTGTGAGGCCGTTTAAAGATATGCTCGAATAAAAACTGTTTTCAAGCATGTCATTATTGTGCGCTGCTGCAGCAAGATAAAGATTCCCGTTATACGTAAAAGGCGGAAGACCATTTACCAGGATATCGGCGATCTCGGGCAGATCTTCAAGAATTTTATCGGTATTCAAGCCAAGAGAGCGGGCTGCGGCAAGCGGATTTGCCCTGGCCCGGTTGATCAATTCCAGCAGCAGTTCTTCCTGCTCTCTGAAAAGATCATCATCGGCAAAGGCGGGCATATAAAATCCAGAAGCAGTATTTATGGCCAGAACAATAATAATATATGATAATATTTTAAACATTATTTTTACCTCATGCCCGGCAATCCAGATTCTGAATTTAAGATATTTTATTGATTTTATCGAAATATTGTCAAGAAATATTTGAAAAAAACAGCAGATCTTTTTTTTAGTATTTATAAATCCAATCAATAAAATTAAGTCTGCACTTAAGTCTGCACTTTTTGTGCCAACTGTAAACATCTTTTGATTTTGCCGGTCAGATCGTTTGCAACAATTCAAAATAACACAATTATCACTGAGCTCAATTTCTTGAAAAAGAGTATATCTTTATCTTTGGCCCTCCTTTTGCTTTCCTTTGTGTTTACTTGCATTGCAAATCACTGGTCATATTCAGCCATTTTGGCTGGATCTGACCAGTGATTTATATTTTCCAAGGTCTTTTTATCTTTTCATATCTTCCGCAAACCCGTATACCTCTATGCCGATTTTTTGCTACAGATTTTGCCTGTTTCTCAACCATGGGCGAAATCACAACAGCATGGAAACGAGACGGAAAAACGGGAATGCAAAATCCCCTCTTCTCCTCTCCCATTCACCTCATCTCCCCATACCTATACCCTTTACCATTTTTTCCTTAAAACAACCTCCGCGGAAAAAGGCTCACCGTCAATGGTGCTGTATGTTCCAGGTGTTTCATACCGCCGGTCGGTAATGTTTTTAAAGTTTAAAGACAATTCCATACCGCTGCAAAGAAAATCTGAAAAAGTCGTGCTCAAATCGAGAAGCCATACGCCGGGAGATGAATGAGACACTTTGCTTCTTGGGTAGAGCAGCTCTCTTGATGAAAAATAGCCCAGATTTGCAAAGAATGTTATCCGCCCGCTGATCCGCCATGTTCCTGCCAGATTGAAAAGGGTGCTTGGGCCTAAATCATAGGGATATTTTATGTCGGTAAAATGCTGTTCAAAGGTGCCGTCCGGTCTGATATAAGAATAATCATTGTAGTGGTAAGTCTCTTTTGTCCCATGGTTATCGAGGAGGGTAAGGTTGGCTGAAAAATCAAGACTGCTTGCCGGCGATAAATACCCTTCTATCTCTACCCCCTGAATTGTCTGCTCATTTTGTTTTGAAAGGCCCGCGTATGCATCTTTGACAATATGATTTTTTATACGGCTTGAGAAACCGCAAACGCTGAGACCGGCAGCATTCGATGGTTTCCATGAAGCCTGGATGTTCAAGGTATCGATCTTTTCCAGTCTCGGTTTTTTTTCATCAAGAAGCTGACCCGCAAAGGGGGTTCTGCAGGCGGTTCCGTATAAAAATTTCAATATCCATTCAGAAGATGGAGACCAGACAACGCCGGCATTATAGCTTATATGATCCCTGTATTTGTCATGGTCATCGTTTCTTATGCCGGCCGTCAGGTCGATATTGCCGATTTTATAATTATACTGGCCGAATATCGAAAAGAGACTTCGCCGATAGTCTTCTCCCTTTGTCCAGACATAAAAATTTTTATTCTCAGGTCCAAGATAGTCGGGCAGATAATAGGTGCCCCAAAGCGGTGCGTCCTTGACACTTTTCTCTCTGTACGACAGACCGCAGGTAAAAAGGCCGCGGCCCGCCATAAAAGAGCGGTCATATATCATCTCTCCGAAACCGGTTTCCTCCCTTTGTTTCAATGTTCGATTGACCACCCTGTATTTGGGCAGAAGCCGGTAATATGAGCCGGTAAACCTGAGGATGGAAGTTCTGTCAAGCTTTTTCTTGGCTTCAAGCTTGACAAAACTGTTCGATATATCACGATCTTCGAGCCAGACAAGGTTTTCCCCGGGCAATGACATCGCATATGGTCTTTTATAATCGGATAACCTTCCCGAAAGAATGAACCAGTCCCTGAAAGCAAAGCTTCCGGCTGCTTCTAAATAACGGGAGGGACCAGGAGTCTCGGAACCGAACCGTTCTCCGGGTAAAAAAACAGTCTCTCCCTTATCCCAGAACTTTACAAGATTGGCACGATTGTCGTCATCTTCTTCCCCCTCTCTGCCGCTGATGGATAAAAAGGAATTCCAGGCAGATGTATCACAGCCGAAATTCATATAAAAAGCCTTTTGATCACCTGGCCCGCCATATAAAACACCTGTTTCAACTCCTTGAAAATCCCTGCCGGATAAGGGCACAACATTGACGATCCCTGCAAAAGCGTCGGGACCCCAAAGGACGGAACCAGGTCCACGAATAATCTCGATCCGTTTTACAGGCGCCATGGAGAGCTCATGATCAATGGAATGCAAAGATTTTGTTATATCCGAACTTAAAGGCACAGTATCGTACAAAAAAAGAACCGAATTTGCGATCCCCCTGAGATACGGCAGGGTCCCCCATTCTTTATGAGCCATGTAGAATCCCGGCGTCATCTCAAGAGCCTGGCTCAAAGTTGTAATACCCCGCTTTTTAATCTCGCTTTTCGAGATAACGCCTGCCACCGCAGGGGCCTGCCATGCGCTTTCTTCACGCCTTGATGCAAGGAAGAGCACATCCAGATCTTCTCCTACAAACATCAGCATGGTATTATCCTGATCATTGGGCGCTTTATCATCTGTCCAGCCATATCCTGACAAGACAGGTCCGAACCAGCCAAGTCCGAACCAGATAGATACAAAAAAAATAGCGGATGAAAAATGCAGCCGTTTATGAGATTTTTTTGTCACAGTGACCTTAGCTCAATTCTTTATTTTGGATCATAGCGGATTATTATGGAGATTCTGCTTATTTATTAAGTATACATTAATTGAACTTATGCCATCAGATATTTAGCTATTAGCTACTATAACTTCTCAAAAAATCAGGGAAACAATCGAAAAATCCCCCTCAATCCCCCTTTTTCAAAAGGGAAAACACATAAAATACCCGAACTTATTGAGAGGCTGCTTAGCACTTAGCTTTCAGGTGTCAGTTAGCCAAGCTGGAAAGCAGATGCAAATTAACTGCTGACAGCTAACAGCTATTTTTTACCTGCTTTAACAGAACCCTGAATTTGGCACGGCTGAGTCCTAACAAAGCAGCAGCCCTGGTCTGGTTGCTTCCCGACATTTTAAGAGCCTGTCTTACAAAATCTTTTTCAATCTCTTCCAGCACAATGCCTTCTGAGGGTAGTTTATACCCGGCTGAACCGTTATTGGAAAAAAGAATGCTATTTGAATTTAAAAAAGATAATGTTCTGGATGTAATCATTGTTTTGCCCCCTGCTAAAATAAATGATCTTTCAACGGCATTGGCAAGTTCTCTGACATTTCCGGGCCACGGGTAACTTTGCAGCATTTTTATCGCTCCTTCAGTAAATTTCATTTTCCCTGAACCATCCAGACGGCTCAAAAAATACCCGGCCAGGGGTTCAACGTCGTCGATCCTCTCCCTCAGCGGCTGGAGACAGATGGGAAAAACATTTATTCTAAAAAAGAGATCCCGGCGGAAATTGCCCTGCTCCACAAGCTCTTCGAGGTTCTGATTGGTGGCGCAGATAAACCTTGCATCCACCGGAATCTCCCGGTTGTCGCCGACTCGTTGGATCTTTTTCTCCTGAAGCGCCCTTAACAGTTTTGACTGGGCATTTAATGGAAGATCACCGATTTCATCCAAAAACAGGGTACCATTAGATGCGAACTCGAATTTGCCGACAGTTTTCCTGGAAGCGCCGGTAAACGCGCCCTTTTCATGACCGAACAGTTCCGATTCCACAAGATTCGTTGAAATAGCCGCGCAGTTTAAAGGAACAAACCGATTATCTTTACGTCCGCTCGACCTGTGAATATATCTTGCCAGAAGCTCCTTGCCTGTTCCCGACTCTCCTGTTAATAAAACTGCAGAGTCACTTTGAGCGACTTTTGCCGCAAGATCGAGAGTAGCTCTCATCTCTTTTGAGGCATAAACGATCCTGTCACTTACGACCGCCTTGTTCAGTTCTTTTTTCAATGCCCTGTTTTCAGCCATGACCCTGGAAAGGCTCAGCGTTCTTTCAACGGTCAGCAAAATCCTGTCCTCTTCAAAGGGTTTGGTAATATAATCGGCAGCTCCCTGCCGCATCGCCTCCACTGCAGAGTCTACAGTGGCAAAAGCGGTGATAAATACCACCGGACAGGCAATATTCATTTTCTTTATCCGCTCCAAAAAACCTGTGCCGTCGACGCGAGGCATCTTAATATCCGTTATCACCATATCATAATGAGCCGACTTTACTTTATTAAGCGCTTCTTCTCCATCCCCTGCCTGGTCCACGCTGTGGCCCTTTCTCCCTATCATAATGGAAAGAAGGTGCCTCATTTTTCTTTCATCATCGACAACCAGTATATTTGCCATAATATCACCCTGTTTAATAAGGAACGGAGACGAAATAACTTCCCCAGCCATAAAATACCCAAAAATACAAAAATCTCGATGCCTCCAGGGGCAGGCCCCTGTGCCTGCCCGATTGATTATAAATTGATCACACAATGCAGGGCATCCGCAGGGGGCTGCCCTGCTATTTTGCGCTAATATGCATCACAGCTTCAGGTGATGCATACTTATGGAAATTATTTCGTTCCCGTTCCTGATCTATCTTGCTTCATCATTTAATGACTGACAGGTATTTCGATTCTGAACAACGCTCCGCCTCTCTTCAGGTTCTCTGCACTCACCCTGCCTCCATGGGCGTTAATCACCTCAAAGACATAGGCGAGCCCCAACCCTGTCCCCTTCGAACTGGTTGTAAAAAAAGGTTCGAATATCTTGTCCATATTTTCCGGTTCTATGCCGGCTCCCTGGTCTGCAATCTCCAAAACCCATCCTGATTCAGCACAAAACGATGCAATGGAAATTATACCCCTTTTATCATTTGCTCTGACTGCGTTTTTAAAAATATTCTCCACTGCCCGGATAAGAAGGTCAGGATCAGCCATAATCATACAGGGCTTGTTTTGAATATCCGACTCTATCTCAAGCTGATCTTCCGACATTAACTGCGCTGATTTTCCAAGAAACTGCTGTATCATTTCATTTACATCAATTACGCGGAAATCAGGAGTAACAGGCTTTGCAAAAAGAAGAAAATCTTCGATCAACCTGTTCAACCGATTTATTTCATCTTCAATATAGAAAACCATCATATCATCGGAGCCGATATGATGATCCCCTTTCAATATATCGAGGGAGCTTTTTATAATTCCCAAAGGGTTTTTTACTTCGTGGGCCACCATTAGGGAGAATTTACCCATTTGAGCCAGGGCTTTCTGCTGACTCATCTCATAATAAGCATCCTCCAATGCCATTTTGTTTAATTTTATGGAATCAAGCATGGAGTTAAAAGCAACGGCAAGTTCCCTTGTCTCCGGCAGGCTGCCGGGTTTCACTCTCAACTCGGAATCCCCTTTTGCAACCTTGCGGGCTACTTTGACAAGCTGAGTCACCGGAGACACCAAAGATCTTGAAATAAAATAAAAAATCAAAAGAGAAATTCCTGCGATAACAATTGCAACCCAGACAAACCATATCTTCATCCTTTTAAGCAAGTTCTTGATTCCAGCGGTAGTATAACTGATTCTTACCTTTCCGATTATTTTGCTGCCGGGCTTTTCATCCTGATTTAACCGGAAAGCCAGGCTCTCACAAGAAGATTCTTTTAAAACAACCGGAACTTCGACAACTGAATCAGGAACAGATCCATGTCTTGAAACATCTACAAGCAACTCATCAGTTCTATTTAAGATACTGATTTTCATAACATCTTTCTCAGACAGCAGGTTTTGTGCAAGCCGGTTGAGCATCGTCTTCTCATCGATCAGGATTCCAAGTTCGGCATTAAGGGCAAGATACCTGGCAAGAAACAGGATACGATCTTCAAACCGTGTCTGCAAAAATTGATGGCTGATATTCACCCCTACATAACCGAAAAAAAAGGTTGAACCGCAGATAAGAATAATAACGGCGACCAGAAGCCTTAAGTGTATTCCGAAACGCTTCAACGCTGAAGTTCCTCCTGCCTGCTGCCGGATCCATTTGGATTTACAATTCCGAACCGCTCCATGACACGCAAATTGACCATTGCTTTAAATACCGGGACGTTTTTTTTGCATCCGCCCCCTTTAAGAATCTTCAAGACAAGTTTTGCGGTCTGCGCACCAAGCTCTTCATAATCGAATACAAATACCAGCGACGCTCCGGACTCAAAAAAAAAACGATTAAATCCTATTGCCGGTATTTTTTTTAACAATGCTTCTTTTATGATATACTGAATAATGCTTTCAGATATTATGGTAGGATCGGGAATAAACCAGAGGGCATCGACTTTGCCGAAAGATTCATTCAGAACTTTTGGTATATGTTTTTTAGATGAAATTTTAAGCGGGATAATATCCAAACCGGCAGAAGCTGCTGATTCAACTGCCTTTAAATAAAATGATTCATTATAATAAGGATCGTACAGCAGGCCGATGCGTTTTAAAAAAGGAAGTCTGCCGGCCACTTCCCGGATCTGAACTCCAACGGGAATATTCAAAGAAATTCCGCAGACCTTATCTGTTGATCCAAATATCTTTTCAGGATCTAAAACCATGGTATAGATCATGGAATTAAAGGGATCATTAAAATTTTCCCAAAAAAAACGTGCCGCTTCGGGCCCGACTGCAACATTTAAATCGAACCGGCCGCCAAGAATCTTATCTACAAGAATTCTTTGATCTTTCCCCTTAAACCTGTCTAATAAAACCACTTCTGTTTCAATGCCGGTCTTTGCGGCAAGCAGGTTATTTAATCCTTCCACCGCCTCAAGATAGGGTATGATGTTTCTGGAAATCAGGACAATAATTCTGGAGGACTGCGACTCACTGCCGAACAGAGTGCAGGCCCAAAATAAAACCATGCCGATCATGCACAAAAACATTATTGTGCCATTTGCCTTTATTTCTTTCAATGCAAAGTCCCCGGCACTTATAGTTTTCCTTGAACCTGACTGAAACCAAAGATAATAAAAACCGGTTTAAACAGCAAAAAATTTCCGTAACCTGTTTTTATTCCATCAATCGACACTGCCGTTAAAGCCCGTTTGAAATTCTATTGCCGGCTGGATTTACATTCCTTTATTATTCTCATCGTATTTGAGACCTTGTTTTTGAACTCCGCTGTTACGGCATCAACATCATTTAAATTTACAATCACATGGGGTGTAATGAGGATGATAAGCTCTGTTTTGTTTAAAGAATCTGTTTTTTTCCCGAACAGATACTTGATTAAAGGAATTTTACTCAAGAAAGGGACGCCTGAATCACCATGGCTCCTTGTTTCCCTGATCAAACCGCCGATCACGAAGGTCTGGCCGTTCTTCAAGGTAAGGGAAGTTGAAACGCTCCGGTTCAAAAAAGATGGAGCTGACTGCCCCTCGGGACCTACCTCTACATTTTCCGCCTGTTCGCTGACCTCCTGGCTGACATCCATACTGACAAGACCATGTTCATTGATATGAGGAGTGACGGTTAAGATTATTCCTGTGTTCCTGTATTCTATGGTGCTCGGTATCACATTGTTCGAATCGTCGGTGTAACGATACGTCGTTTGCGGCACGGGGACTTCAGTGGTTACGTTAATAGTGGCTTCCTTGTTATCGGAAGCAAGGACAGTAGGAGACGACAGTATATTGACCTTGTTTTCAGTAGCCAATGCCGAAAGGATATTTTTCCATCTGTAGGTCTCTCCTATCATGTGTCCAATCAGGTATTGCAGACCTCCGCTGCCTAATGCTGCATTATAGAGCGATGTGTGCAGCGATTCTTCTCCTTTTGTATACTCCCATTCGATTCCCAGTTCCTTCATTGCATTCAAAGTAATATCAGCTACGGTAACGTCGATCAAAACCTGTCTTGGAAGCACATCAATGCGGTTTAAGATATTTTCGACAATCCT
Organism: uncultured Desulfobacterales bacterium; assembly: GCA_964600725.1. Taxonomy (GTDB): domain Bacteria; phylum Desulfobacterota; class Desulfobacteria; order Desulfobacterales; family CAZRLQ01; genus CAZRLQ01. Next base: position 9,235 of record CAZRLQ010000011.1, on the reverse strand, counting down.
GTAGTCGGACGGAATAGCCTCTATGATCAGAATATTTCTAACCTCATCGGCTGTTATCCTTATTTCATCTTTTAATGTTCCCGAGCCCAGAGCTCCTGTTCCAATTCCCCCTGCCGCGGTTTTTGACTCTTTTGACGCTTCGGTCTTTTTTTCAAAGGGTGTAGGCGGGAAAAGAGGTTTCGGCCCCTTATCCTTTTCGCTGTCAGCTTTTGAAATTCCGCCTTTTTTTTTATCGCCTGTCCTGCCGAATACACTGCCTAATAAATCGGCCAATTCTTTGGCTTTGCTGTTTTTTACCGAATATACATAGATTCTGGATTCAATGTCGTCACCTGCAACATCGATCTGTTTAAGAAAAATTTGAGTTTTTTCCAAAACATCGGGCCTTTGACCGATGACCAGCAGGGTATTGATTCTTTTTATACCGATAATATTTACATCATTTTTTGAATAACCGTAAGAACTTAAAATATTGCCTACAATTTTGACCGTTTCCTCGACATCGATATATTTAAGAGGATAAAATCTATACTTTACCTTTTCAAATATATTAACATCAAATTCCTTGACAAGCTTTAAGGCTTTTAAAATATTGATGTCTTTATCGACCAGCACCAGAGTGTTCGATTCCTGATGGGAAACAATGGTTCCCTTTTCGGAAATAAAAGGTGTAAGCAGTTTTGCCATCTCCTGAGAGGATATGAATTTAAGAGGAATAACCTGGATAATAAAATCTTCCCCTTTAGCGGAATGATCGCCGGGTCTTTTATACTGCAGTAAACCAGGCATCCTAGCGGCGTCTTTCACTCCGACGATTCTGTAAAGATTTCCTTCTTTTACTGCTGTCAGCCCGTTGACATCGAGAATCTGCATAAAAACATTAAAAAGATCTTTTTTTTCAATCTGTCCGGCAGTCTGGATCGTCACGTTTCCTCTGATACCTGGATTGACAAGATAGTTGATTTTTAAAATCTCCGCAAAGGTCCTGATGACTTCATACAGATCAGCATTGTCGAAATTCAGTACAACCTGTCCGCTCTTTGAAGACGTTTTTATCTCTTTTGTTTTGTCGGCAGGTGCAAGGGGCAAAGATATTTCTTTTTTTTCAGGGACTGAAAAAGCCGCTTCAACCGGTGCGTTTTTGACTGGTTTTTCAGGTGAAACATCTATGCGCTTTTTTTCTTTTTGAGATGATTTCTGCGCTGCAATATCTATTTTATTATCTCTTGCCCTCTGCCTGACACTTCCAAAGGGTGTTTCTATGAGCCTGTATTCACCATGCTCGTCAGATCGTATCTTATTATCCGGTATTTTGCGGAAGGCTTTTCCTTCTGCCTTCTTTGCCGCTGTATCGGTTGATTGTAAAGCACCAGAGGTTTTCACCCCGGAAACATCTTGTTTGAGCCGTTCTTTCTGCCCAGCACATCCTCCGGCAATGAGAATGGAAAAAAAGAGTACATAAAAAAGAAAAATCTGCCTGCAGCTTAAGAAATCTTTCATGAAATTTATTTTTTCCTTCTTCTAACTTTTCCAAAAGGCGTGTCAACCATCTCGTATTCAACAGGCAAAGCCTTTTTTCTCTTTGTTATCCCGGGCTCGAAATGCCTTTTTCTTAACGTTTTCCTGTTAGATACAGACGGTTTTGCCTGTTTTGTTGTGATTAACGCCGGCCTTGAACTTTTTATCACTCTTGCACGTTTTTTGGGATTATCTTTGTCATATAAAAGAATCTCGTACTTATCAGCCCCCTGTGCCAGAACAACGCTATCCTTATGTATATCAGCAACCTTAAAATCACCCACTGAATCGTTAATTTTTACCCATTTATCCTTTCTTTCGTTAGGTTTCCTGTCAGGGTTGCTTATTAAGGCTGACTTATAATCATCGATTAAAACGATTCCGTACAGAACCATTTTTTTCCCAGGCATTTTCGGCTGCTCTGCTTCGGGTTCAATTTCCGGTTCTTCAACTATAAACTCAGCTCTGTCCCGGGAAAAAAGATCTTTTTCAACCACATCTTTATAGGCCGATTCAGGCGGCATCCTCCTTTTTACGACACTTTTATTCCGCAAGGGCTTTTCCCGTTTAACTGCGCCTGAGTCAAACACCTGTTTTTCCTTTTTCGACCATACACCAAAGGTTTTAATCCCAAAAAAGATAACAAGCGCTACAAGACCAATATTAATTATCCATATTTTTTGAATCATTTTTACCTGCTTGTAAGTTGGATCATAGCGGATTATTGTGGAGATTCTGTTTATTTATTAAGCATACACTAATTAAACTTATGTTATTAGCTGTTAATTTACCTCTATTCCAGCCTGGTTATAGATTTTCATATATAATCAAACAACATAGGTTTTACATGGCATGATAATTACTTAAAATCATAATAAGCTGTTTTATTAACATATTGCGGCAAGGTGAAAAACCAGCTTATCAATAAACTGAAAACTTTGATGGTTGAAAAACTCCAGCATAATCTATACCAAGCAAAACCTGAGTTAAAGCACTATAATTAATTTCACAAGGCCGGAGGGAGGAAGGCGTATTATTATAATACTCCGGCGGCCGATAACGCACTGAAATTATTTATAAGGACATCTGTAATAGCTAATGCCTAAAAGCTAAGTGCTAACAGCTAAATACCTGATAGCAAAGTTCAATTATTCAAGCAGAACAAATTATCTCTGACCAAACCCAGAGAATATGGTTTTCTATGGGGGCAATAAGAAGTCAGCTTCGCAGAGGAATTATCATAAATCTGATTTAATATTCAAGTAATTCTTTTCTCTATAATATAGAGAAAAAACACATCTTAGCGTTATTGGCAATTTGAACAGCTTCTCAGCATGACCAGCTAATTGTTGAAAAATGAAAGGTCTTGAAGCAGTATAGTGCAATGGAAATCTTTACGCACGGATTGTATGGGTAAGAGGCCGGGCAGCCGGTATCTTTACCCTGAAGCTGACCTCCGTCGTCATGCGCTAAAAACAAAATATGTTGCATGAATGCCGCATATGTGTTATTTGGATGAAATTATTTTCAGGTAAAGAAAAATTCCTTAAGCCAATTGACATTGGCCCCTGTTTTATTGATATGTTACTGCCATCGCTTTTCAAGCAGCTGCAATCTATAGCGTATAAATGAAAGGAATGGAGATTGAAGAACATTTCATGGAGACTTGTTGTAATTCTCACAGTTGTTTTAATTGCTCTTATCTATATTCTCCCTACAATAAAACCATCCATATGGCCTTACAAAAAAATCAACCTTGGCCTTGATCTTCAGGGCGGAATGCATCTTGCCCTCGAAGTCGATACGGATGAGGCTGTGAAAAGTACAGTAGAGCGGATTATCCATGAACTCCGCACTTCCCTCAAAAAAGAACATATCAGGCATATTGGCTTAAGCCGTGTTGAAGGAACCGGTATATCAATAAAAATACCTGCTGAAACCAGTAGGGAAAGCTTTAAAAAACTTCTTGACGAGAAATTCACGGAACTGCAAATAAGTGAAGAATCGTCAACCGATGGAACCCTCACTGTTGTATTGAATTTATCTGAAAAGGAGACGGATCAGATAAAGAAACTGGCCGTAGAGCAGGCTCTTGAAACCATCAGAAACCGGATTGACCAGTTTGGTGTCAGCGAGCCTGATATCCGCCATCAGGGTGAAAAACGAATACTGATCCAGCTGCCTGGTGTTAAGGATATACAGAGGGCAAAGGAACTGATAGGAAAAACAGCTCTTCTTGAATTCAAATTAGTTGATGAAAACCATAGCCTTGATGATGCTATGAAAAAAAGCATCCCTCCGGGCAGCGAGATATTATACCAGACCAAAAAAAATCCTGAAACAGGGCGTAACATTAAAATTCCTTATCTGATAAAAAAGCGTACCCTGCTTACGGGCGCTTATCTTACCGATGCCAGAGTTCAAATAGATTCCCAATACAATGAACCTTATATTTCCATTGAATTTGACAAAAAAGGCGCAAAGCTCTTTGAAAAGATAACAGAAGAAAATATAAAAAAACGGCTTGCAATTGTATTGGATAATAAAGTCTATTCCGCACCGGTTATCCAGGATAAGATTTCAGGCGGTGCAGCCCGCATCACAGGAAATTTCACATCAGAAGAAGCCCACGACCTTGCTATCGTTCTTCGTGCAGGAGCGCTTCCGGCTCCAGTCAGAATAATTGAAGAAAGAACCGTAGGACCTTCCCTTGGAACCGACTCTATTAATAAAGGACTTGTCTCCATGTATATTGGCGGTGTTTTTGTAATCTTGTTCATGATTATTTATTACAAGGGATCAGGGCTAATTGCAGACATCGCTTTGATTCTCAACATTATTCTCATAGCTGCCGGCCTGGCAGGCTTTCAGGCCACTTTAACCCTGCCGGGTATTGCAGGGATCATACTTACCATTGGAATGGCTGTGGATGCCAATGTTTTGATATTTGAGCGTATCAGGGAAGATCTGAATCTTGGAAGAACTTCCAGGGCGGCAGTAGACTCAGGTTATGAGAGAGCAACCCTTACCATTTTAGATGCAAATGTTACAACACTTATTGCAGCGGCCGTTCTGTTCCAGTTCGGGACGGGCCCGATCAAAGGATTTGCCGTAACACTTAGCCTGGGTGTACTATCGAGCCTCTTTACCTCTCTAATAGTGACCCGGTCCGTATTTGATTATTTTCTTATGAACCGTAAAATTAAAAGCTTGAGTATTTAATCGAACCCCTTTGGAGTCTCTTGCAGAAA
>CAZRLQ010000011.1:0-4366 GCA_964600725.1 uncultured Desulfobacterales bacterium | reverse complement strand
AAAAACGGCTGTCCTGTCAATAATGCTGACTCTATTTGCAGGGATGGCTTACGGGGATGACATTACAGCTTCTATCAATGAAGCATTAAAATGTTACAAAAATGGCGAATACACCGAAGCCGTCTCAAGCCTTAATTACGCAGTCCAGCTGATCCAGCAGAAAAAAGGGGGAAGCCTGGAATCGTTTCTGCCCGCCCCCATAAAAGGATGGACAGCCAAAGAGACCACTTCCCAGACCGGGGGAGGCGGCATATTTGGCGCTGTTTCTGCTGAGCGCCAGTACCAGAAACTGGAAAGTTCTGTCACGGTTAGAATAGTTACGGATTCTCCAATGTTGCAGGGAATGATGATGATGTTCGCAAACACTGCTTTTGCAGTATCAGACGGTGGAAGATTGGAAAAGATCGCTCACCAGAAAGCAATTGTGAAATATAAACCATCAGAAAAACAGGGCGACATTCAGATCATAGTCGCCAATCGTTTCCTTGTCAGTGTTGAAGGGAACGGTGTCACCAAAGCGAACTTAAAAGAATATGCTGAAGCCGTTGACTATAAGAAACTGGCGACTCTTCCTTAAAAAAGGATTCAAGCACTTGCTGACAATAAGAAAGTGGCCGCTTTTCGCTATACCTTTGGCCTGACTTTCGTGCTTTGTGACATCTTTAACTCTAAATTTCAATAAAATCAACAGATTATGGATTTGCAGACACTACATGTTGTAATACCCGTAAAAAACTATAACCATTTGTTTTTATAGAATATTTAAATTTTATAATTTCAAAATGCGAAAGTCGGGTTAGGATGTTATTGTGCAGTAATTTCGGTAAAATCGGCAATCCCGCAGGGTTTCAGGAAATGACGGTTTTGGTGAAACTTGATGAAAGCCAATGGGCGAAAGTGACGAATCTTGGGACAATATCTGTCTAACCAGCCAGTGCACGCGGACTCGCCCTGCTCTTGCCCGAAAAGCCGGTGAACTTTATCATTATAGAGATAGAGGTGTCAATAAATGCAGTTTATAAAGCCTGGTGTGAACATAAATTTTGTCGGCAATAAAAATATTGCTTTTATTTTATCTATGGTCATGGTTGTTGTTTCTATTTTTTCTCTTGCGCTGAAAAATGGACCTAAATATGGCGTCGATTTTGCCGGTGGAACATTGATACAGGTGAAATTTCATTCACCTGCAAATATAGACGATATAAAAAAAGGCCTTGCCGATATAAATATTGGAAAATCATCCACCCAGGCTTTTGGTGATCAGAAGGATAATGAATTTCTTATCCGTACCGACAAATCAGTTGCAACTACAGAAGGATTTTCAGACAATTTGGAAAAGGCTTTAAGGTCGGCTACAGGAAATGACGTGGAAATCCGCCGCATTGAAATGGTAGGGCCGCAGGTCGGTAAAGATCTCAGGGAAAAAGCTTTGTTTGCCATGTTTTACGCTCTGCTTTTCATTACTGTATATATATCCGGCCGTTTTGAATTGAAATGGGCTGTGAGCGCCACAATGGCAATAGTCCTTATCGGTCTGGTATTTTTAATTATAAAAGCCGGCGATATCTTTTCTATTCAGACAAGTATTCCCTTTCTGATTATATCAGCACTAATTGTCACTTTAATGCTGTTCTGGTTTTTTGATTTGAAATATGCAATGGGAGCTATCGTGGCTTTGATCCATGATATCACAATTACTGTCGGTGTCTTTTCCATTTTTAACAAGGAATTTACTCTTCCCATTATAGCGGCGCTTTTAACAATTATCGGATATTCATTAAACGATACAATTATTGTGTTTGACCGTATTCGTGAAAATTTGAAAAAATACCGTAAAGATACCCTTGATATTCTCATTAACAAAAGTATCAATGAGACCCTTGGGCGTACAATATTGACTTCCGCAACAACGCTTGTCGTTGTTGTGTCTCTGTTTATTCTTGGCGGGGGAATTATTCATGATTTTGCATTTGCCTTAATTGTAGGTATTCTTGTGGGAACATATTCATCAATATATATAGCAAGTCCGATACTGATTGTTTGGCAAAAATATGGAAAAAATAATTAGAGCGCGATGAAACAGAAGAAAACTATTTATATTTCAACATTGTTGACCGTCATTATCTTTTCAGCATGTATGCCGATTCATTCCCCAAAAGATAACGATGATGATAATGATATTCTGCTTTTGAAAAAACAGATTGACGAAACAGATCGCAAAGTGAAAAAAAATAATGATAAGATATCTGAAATAGAGAACACAATTGATAATCATGAAAAGATAATAAAAGAGCTTGAAAAAAACATTAAGAATGTAAAAAAAAGAGAGGCAGCACCATCTGTTATTGAAAATAAAAACAGATCTGAACCGTCCTTTAATAAAAAAAGAACGAAAAGAATATCTTCTTCATCTGTTTCTGCTGAAAAAACCTGTTCAGATTCTTTGCTGCCGGCCGAAACTCTATATAAAAAGGCCATTTCAGCATATAAGAATAAAAATTATACATATGCTGTACATCTGTTTAAATCGGTCGCGGATAATTATCCAGAACATCATCTGTCGGATAACGCTCTTTACTGGATTGGCGAATGCTTTTATACTCGTAAAGATTATTTAAATGCAATATCGGCTTTCAAAAAAATAGTGGAAAAATATCCCAAAGGCAATAAGATGCCGGATGCTCTTTTGAAAACAGGTTGTGCCTACTTATCTCTTGATGATTCTGACAATGCCCGCCGCTATCTCAAAAGAGTCGTTGAAAATTATCCATTTAGCCAATCCGGAAACATTGCTGAAAAAAAATTAAGACAGATCAGGTCGGAAACGAAGATGAAATAAAAGGGGTTTATCACGGATCACCACCACACTAATCCTTTAATCCTTGATTAACAGCTATTAGCATCTAACTGCTGATTTGCCGCTGCTTTCCAGATTGGACAGCTAACGCCTAAAAGTTAAGCGATAACAGCTAAAATAAACAGAATTTCCACAATAATCCGCTATAATCCTTTGTTTATTTCATTTGCGTTTTTTAAAACTATGGTATGGAAAAAATTTTGCCTTGGTTTGCCCTAAAGACTGTTAAGGGCATTGGAAATCATATTTTCAAACGGCTCATCGACACTTTCAGACTTCCGGAGCATGTTTTTGAAGCATCCGACATAGATCTTCTTCAAGTCAAAGGTGTCACCCCCCGCCTTGCTTTTGCCATAAAAAATCATAAAATTCCGGACTGGGTAAAAAAAGATCTCGATTTAGTATCTAAAGAAAATTATCGAATTGCAACCATGACGGATCCTTCTTATCCATCCCTTTTGCTGCAATTACCCGATCCGCCGCCTTTTTTGTATGTTTACGGAAATCTTGAAAATAAAAGCCGCAATATAGCGATCGTCGGTTCCAGAAATGCAACAAAATACGGTATTTCTGCAACAAAACAGTTGGCAAAAGATCTGGCTTCTCTTCAAATCACTATCGTCAGCGGTATGGCCAGGGGAATTGATACTGCTGCCCATGCCGGAGCCTTGATGTATAAAGGAAAAACAGTTGCTGTACTGGGAAGCGGTCTTAAAAGAATTTATCCACCCGAAAATATTATACTTTTCCATAAAATCGCTGAAAACGGAGCCGTAGTGTCTGAATTCCCTCTTTTCACGGGGCCGGAGCCCTACAATTTTCCTCTGCGAAACAGGATAATCAGCGGAATTTGTATTGGAACCGTTATTGTAGAAGCAGCCAAAAAAAGCGGATCACTTATCACGGCACGCCTTGCCGCGGATCAGGGAAGAGAGGTATTTGCCGTACCGGGAAGTATATTTTCATTTAAAAGTTCAGGGACTCATAATCTGATAAAACAGGGGGCCAAACTGGTTGCAGATGCCAGGGATATCATCGAAGAATTTTCATATTTAGATGAAATCAGTCAGCTTGACCATAATATAAGACATTGTAAAACAATGAAAAATCCGTCCCTTACAGCGGATCAGCAGCTTGTTTTTGAAGCGCTTGAACCGTATCCGATCCATTTAAACGATCTTGTTAGAAATCTTTCCATGGAGCCCGGAAAGTTATCAAGCATTATGCTTGAGCTTGAATTAAAGGGAATTGTTCAGCAATCCCCTGGAAATTATTTTTCTGTGGCGGCGGGCTTCGGCAAAATATAAGATTCGGCTTGAATCCTCAATATCTTGGAAAAAAATAATCCTCCCGCATTGCGCGAGCTCTTAACTTTATAGTATAGGAAATTCCATTTTTTGCTTAATATAGAACTGTCAAGAAAACCCCGTCCGCTTGCGGCGGGGATGAATTGAAAAAATAAGTACCGTATGACATACGGGAATTTACGCCTGTGGAGATGAAAGGCTG
>CAZRLQ010000010.1:6266-20509 GCA_964600725.1 uncultured Desulfobacterales bacterium | reverse complement strand
AGGATTTTCGTTCGAGATCAAGGCATGCGAAAAAAATAACCGGAGGCATATAGTTAATATTCGCAAGAATTATTTTTTCGCATAACCTGTCTGCGTGCGGACACGCACAGGCAGGCACAGACAGGTCAGGCGAAGATTTTAATCTTCAAAATACGTGGGTGTATTCCTGCGGTTAAAATCTTCGCCTTTCTTGATCTTGCAAAAAATTTCTCATTCCCGGACAGCTTCCTGAGTCAGGTCCAGATACTCCAAGATTCCTGCCTTGTACTTTTCTTTGAATCCATTATTTACTTTTTCTATCGGATTGGCACCTAAAAATCTTAACAGGTTTTCCAGTTTATATTTTCTTTCCCCAAGATCTGAAACTTCTTTTAATTTTACGATTTCATCTTCGATTTCAAAATATTTCAATTTATCATAAAGCGGCAGTTGCCAAAACAACAAAAATCCTCTATCCGGAAAATCGACGTTCAACAGTTTATAACAATACTGCATAAACCTTTTTTCCAGTTTCTGTCTAATACCGGTTATTTTCTCTTTTTCATCCTCCAGGTTTTCGGATTTGCACGGCTTTCCGAATACTTCAAAGTACATTTTTATTTTCGGCTCAGTTCCCGACGGCCGTACCGTGACCCTCATACCGGCTGTATCATGCAAATTGTCGAAATAGTAAATCAGCACATTTCTTGCATGGGTATCGGTTTCAGATAGATGCGGCTGGGGGTCTCCTTCCCATCGGTCAAACCTCTCTTTAACAACAAACTTGCCGAATGATTCAATTTCCGTTTTTCTCAGATGATCCATGATGTGCGTGATCTGTTCCATACCCCTGGCACCTAACAGTCGTATTTCAGTCAAATAATTGTGGCAATAGCCATATTTTGTATAGATATCTTCAAGATCATCTATCAGGGTTTTACCGCTCTTTTTTAATTCAGCAGCATGTTCGCAGATCCATACGGCTGCACAGGCGGCATCTTTATCCCGGACGTAACTTCCGGTAAGATATCCATGGCTCTCTTCGGTCCCAAAAAGAAAATCATTGATTTTGCCTTCTGTTTCAATTCTGTTCATCATATCAGCGATATATTTAAACCCGACAAGAAGATCTCCGATGCATTGCACACCCTTTTCCTGAGCTATTTTCCGGATCAACGATGTAGTGACATCTGTTTTAATAATGACACTATCTCGGGTTAGCCATCCATTTGAGTCGTATTTTGAAATCCCATAATTTGTCAGGATAATTCCGATCTCGTTGCCGGTCAGAAATTGCCAGGAGTCTTTATGGTTTACCATAACACCGATTCTGTCAGCATCCGGATCCGAACTTATTAAAATATCGGCATTGATTTTTTTGGCAAATGGCAGTGAGCTGTCAAACGATTCGATCACCTCAGGATTCGGAATGTTAAAGGTTACATTTTCAAATGCGCCGCTTAAATTCGATGTTTCAGGATCGAGTTCCACGTTAAATTCAAGTTTTTTTAAAACCGGATAAACAGAAGTTATGCCGGTTCCATGCAGCGGTGAATATACAATTTTTATTTCCCGCTTGTCCGATAAAGATACCTGACAAACAGAATTATAATAAGCATTATCCACTTCTTCACCGACAAATTGAATCAGTCCTCTCTCTTTTGCCTCATCAAAACCTATCACTTTTATCTCACCGACATTTCCGGTAACCTCATTAACCAGAATCTGGTCATCAGGCGGAATTAACTGGCCGCCGTGCTGATCATAAACTTTTTTACCATTGTCAGTAGGCGGGTTATGGCTGGCACTGAACATATCTCCTGATATGGCCTTTAAATAACGGATAGCATAAGAAAGACCCGGCGTACTTCTTACGTTTTTGAACATATATACCTTTATTCCGTTTGCAGCATACACAGATGCGGCTGCCGAGGCTAATTGAAAACCATCAAGATTCATCACAGGGTTGAAAAGAGTCTCATCATATATCCCTTCTTGTATATATTTTCTGACATCAAAGGCCAGTACAACTCCTCGCTGTTCAGCTTCGTATCCGTGCTGCTTGACCAGATACTGGGAGTGCCCCTGAGCCGAAGCCTGTATAGTCCAATTGTTAATTCGGTTTGGGCCGATACCGACCAGACCTCTGCGGCCGCCGGTGCCGAACGGAATGACCTGATAGAAGGAATCCAGCAAAAAATTCCATTTCTCCGTCTCAATCAAGTATCTGATCTGGGCTGCATACTCCTTGAAGATATCGTCGGTTAACCAGATCTCCAGCCATTTTAACGCTGAATTGATGTACTTTTCCGACACGTTTAACGTATTGAATCCATTTTTTGCCTTTCCTATAATTCTTTTAATATCCATTTCTCACCTCTGTTTTATGAATTAACAAGGACTTAATTTGCTGAAAAAGACAATATTGTCATACCAAAAATCTTTGGCTTCATGTTCTCTGTTTAGTCGTCAACCATACATACTGGTAAGGTTTAAGCGTTAATGAATCCGTATTGACCGTTTCACCGGTTATAATATCTGTCATCAGGATAGAAGCTTTTTCCTTCGGCAAAGAGAACGAAATTTTGTAAGCAGAAATATTTGTCACCGCATATATGGTTTGATCTTCAGAATACCGTTTGATCGCAAATAATTTAGGGTCAATTTCAAGAATTTTAAAAGCGGCATTTGGATGAAAAGCTTTTTGATTCTTTCGTTTCTTAATCAAATCTAAATAAGGATAAAAGACTTTAGAACGAAAAGATTCAGGATCGTTTAGTTCAGCTAATAGATTATCTAACTGAAGTTTTTCCCTATTGATTGTTCTGGCTCGTCCGGTCTGTTTGATCCCTTCTATCCAGTTGCGCGAACCGGCCAGACTGTGGATGTATGTGGCTGGAACACCCGGCAGGACATACTGAATAGCCTGCGATGCCAGAAATTTGTCGGCTCGTCTGGAATGTTTTCCAGCCAAAATCGCATCAACATATGTAATGTTGAGTTCATAAGGACTATCAGAGCCATCTGAATTTTTCTTACTGGAAACCTTCCCCCCATTTGCTTTTACCACGTCAATGATTCTGCCTAATTCTTTTGACGAAAGTATTCCCTCAAGGGGGCGAACACCGATTCCGTCATGAGATGCAGTGAAGTTCAAAAAGGTGTTGTATGGCGATTTGAGTTCAAGTCCTTTTGCCCACCCGGAAAGAACCGTTGCGTCCTCTTTTATAAAGGAATATAAAAGCAGAGGGGGCAGGGTAAAGTTGTAAACCATCTGGGATTCGTCCCTTCCGTTACCGAAATAGCTGATGTTTTCCTCGTGAGGTACATTGGTTTCAGTCAGAACCATGACATCCGGCGCAACCACGTCTAATATGCTTCGAAACAGCCTTACCATATCGTGTGTCTGGCTCAGGTGAATGCAGTCTGTCCCGATCTCTTTCCACAAGTAAGCAATCGCATCAAGCCTCAAAATACCTGCACCCTGTTTTACGTAAAAAAGAAGCACTTCTATCATTTTTTCGAGTACATCCAGGCTCTTGAAATTAAAATCGATTTGATCGGCACTGAATGTAGTCCATAAATGAACCGTTTTCCCATCCCGTTTCTTATATTCGGTTAAAAGGGGCAGAGACCTTGGCCGGGTAACCTGAGACAGATCTGTCGCAGGGTCGACTTCGATTGCAAATTCATTAAAGCCTTTTCTGCCTTCCAGATAGGATTTAAACCACCTGCTTTTAGAAGAAAAATGATTGAGTACATAATCGAACATAAGCTCAAAATCTTTGCTGATGGCATTTACATGCTCCCAGTTCCCAAGCTCGGAATTGACAGCAAAAAAGTCCGTGATGGAAAATCCGTCATCTGTAGAATAGGGGAAAAATGGTAAAAGGTGGATGGTTGATATTGCATCTTTCAAATAATTACAGGCAAATTCATGAAGTGTGGCGATAGGAGGCTGTCCCTCTTTTATCAAAGAGTCGCCATAGGTAATTAAAACAGTATCTTTTTCTGAAAAAAACCCATCCTTTCTTCTTTTTTGAACCGGAAATTTTTCAATTAAAAGGCTGATTCTTTCAAATGCCGCCCGCCCTCTATCTTCTCCATATATTCTGCTCAGCAGCTCCCTTATTTTTTCCATGTTTCCTCCATGATATCCTGACCTGATTCATGCTTAATCATACTGAAAAAACATATATGTTTCATCACGGATTAGTCAGGTATTAACTGCTAATAGCTAATACCTGGTGGCATAAGTTCAATTATTAGTGTATGCTTAATAAATAGAATCTCCACAATAATCCGCTATGATCCATATACCGCTGCATTGCTGCTTTCCACTTTGAAAAAAAGAGATTGGGGATTGAGGGGGGATTCTCCCATTGCTGCCCTGACTTATTGGGAAGCAGTATAAAGGTCCCTAAACAACTCTTTTAAAAGATTTTTCAAAAAATTTTATTGGCCATTTAATCCATGTGGGCCGTCCATGGGGGCAGCTTGAAGGAATATCACATTGATCTAACTGATCGAGCAGAGCGGTTATCTCTTTATCGGATAGATGCTGGTTTGCTCTTATAGCTCCATGGCATGCCATCAAGATCAAACAGTGGTCAGCAGCCGAAGCCGCAAATTCAATGCCTGGAGAGAATCCGATTTCCGCCATTTTTTCTACGATTTCGATAAGAAGCGGTGCTGTTTCTCTATCCGCAAAAATAGCCGGGACAGATTTTATAACAAAAGTATTTCCGCCAAAAGGTTCAACCTTCATGCCAAGCTCTTCAAGACCCGGTATCAATCCTTCTAATATTCCCGCCTCCCTGTATCCGAAATCAACTGTTTCAGGCAGAAGCAGATTCTGCGACCTTTTTTTGGAATTTTTTGATATGTAATTGTTCTTTATCTGTTCAAAAAGAATCCGTTCATGGGCCGCATGCTGATCGATAAGTATCAGCCCTTCGCCCGATTCACACAAAATATAGGTATTATGTAACTGACCGATCACCCTTAAGTCTTTAAAAAAACTCTTTTTCCAAAGCATTTCCTGTTGCGGCATTTCTTGCTTTGTTTGAATTTCTTTAATTTTGTGACCATCAATTTTTCCTGCCGGCAGAAAAATTTCTTTTTTTTTTCCATAATCAGATAAAGGTTCTGAAATTTGAGACAGATGCTGAACCGGCAATTTTTCCGGTTCCCATTTGGGACGCTCGGCAAGATTTAGAGTTTCAGCCACGATTTTTATAATCGCGTCATGAATATTTCTCTGGTCTGAAAACCGAACCTCCTGTTTTGACGGATGGATATTTACATCCACCTGATCAAAAGGCAGATTGACAAAAAGAACTGCCAAAGGGTACTCTCCCTTCATCAGCCGCCCCTTATATCCTTCAGAAAGTGCATGTAAAATAGTTCTGTCGCGTACAAGCCTTCCGTTTACATGCAGATAGATATTTCGGGAAGTGCTGCGCGATATTCGCGGAGAGGATATCCAGCCGGTAACTGAAAGATTTTTTTCGCTTAATCTTATTTTGTAAAATTCATCTTTCAGGTTCTTTCCAAGCACAGTTGCCGCTCTATCCAGAGGATCCGAAACAGCCGGCCAGTCTTTAACTATTTTTCCATTGTGAAGAAGCCTGAACTGGATTTCTGGCCAGCCTATCGCTATAGATGCAACTGTATCGGAAATATGACCCATTTCCGTACCTATGGTTTTTAAAAATTTCCGCCTGGCAGGTATATTGAAAAAAAGCTGTTCTACTGTAACCATGGTACCTTTTGGTGCACCGACTTCGGAAACGTTTCTTATTTTTCCACCTTCGACTAAAATCCTTATGCCGGCCTGAGAATTTTCATCTTTTGTTACAAGGGAAAATCGTGATACAGAAGCAATGCTAGGAAGCGCTTCTCCTCTAAAACCAAGAGTTCCGATTGAAAAAAGATCCTGGTCTTTGGATATCTTACTTGTTGCAAAACGTTCCAGGGATAAAAGTGCATCATCACCGTTCATCCCCATGCCGTCATCAGAAACCCGAATAAGCTGCCTCCCTCCTTTTTCCACTTCAATTATAATGCGGCTGCTGTCTGCATCGAGAGCATTTTCTAAAAGTTCCTTAACAACCGAGGAAGGCCTCTCAATGACTTCTCCTGCAGCAATTTTGTTCGAAAGGATTTCAGGAAGTATTCTTATCTTTGACATGGCTTGGCTAATTGTATAAGTGATGAGTGGTGAGTCAGGAATTTAATAAAACAGTTGTGAATCAAGGCTGCTGGTAATTTTTTCATTCTCAGGCTACGCCCTGGAAT
The DNA here is from genome assembly GCA_964600725.1 of uncultured Desulfobacterales bacterium. GTDB lineage: Bacteria > Desulfobacterota > Desulfobacteria > Desulfobacterales > CAZRLQ01 > CAZRLQ01. The sequence continues at coordinate 14,230 of CAZRLQ010000010.1, read as the reverse complement.
GTAGGCCCTTAGGGTTCTGCCCCCTGTGCGCCTGGGCTGGAGCCGCCTTTTACCCATAAGTGCTGCGTTCCTAAATGGCAATTACACTCTGGAGTGCAGGCAGTTTATGACGTGGTCCATACCGTAACTTCTCAATAAATTCGGATAATTCGGATAAAATGATTATAAAATGACATTTTTGAACATCGAACATCAAATGCTGGAATCGCTTCGCTCTGCCGATTTATAAATTGTCAGAATACCTTTTTCAACGTTCAGGTGCTGGACGTTCAAAATTCATCACTCAAAACTCATTACTCACAACTCATGTTCATAAGTTGCTAAAATTACTACATTAATAATTCATAATTGATCATTTTCATATAAAAATCTTGCCAAAAACTCCGCATTCTTTGGAGACAGATCGAATTTCAGGCAGGCCTTTTCCACCAGATCCTTTGTGCTTATCGATGAATTAAATTTTCGCTCTTCACCGACCCACCTGATCGCTTTTCTCAACTCTTCGCCTTCAGGCTGAATGCTCATAATCTATTTCCTTTATTCGGCTAAAGTTTCGGTTTTTTATTATGAAAATCCGTTGCTTGTTCAAAATTATAAGCCAGGTTGAAAAGTTTCTCCTCGTCAAAATGTTTCCCCATAATTTGCAGACCCATTGGAAGGCCGTTTGATGAAAATCCACATGGAACGGAAATCCCGGGAATTCCGGCAAGATTTGCAGACAGGGTGAAAATATCGGATAAGTACATGGTCAGAGGATCATCTATCTTTTCTCCGATTTTAAAGGCTGAAGTAGGCGCAGTGGGAGAAATGATTACATCACAAACATCAAACACTTTATTAAAATCCTCAACGATCAATGTCCGCACCTGGGATGCTTTTCCATAATAGGCATCATAATAGCCTGCAGAAAGGCAGTATGTTCCGATAAGGATACGTCGTTTAACCTCAAAGCCAAAACCTTTGGATCTTGTACTTTTGTACATCTCCATAAGATTGTTCTTATCTTTATCTCTAAAACCGTATTTTACCCCATCGTAACGCGCAAGATTTGAACTGGCCTCTGAAGATGCAATAACATAATAAGCTGCAACAGCATATTTGGTATGCGGCAAAGAAACATCTACACATTTTGCGCCTTGATCTTCTATTACCTTAATAGCGTTGTTCACCGCTTCAGAAACTTCTGGATCAAGCCCTTTAGTTTCATTGAATTCTTTCGGAATACCGACAGTGATCCCTTTTAATCCTTCTGATGGAATGGCTGAATAATCCGGAACAGCCTTTGGTACTGATGTGGAATCTTTTTTATCAAAGCCGGAGATTATATTCATCAAAATAGCGCAATCTAAAACATCCTTTGACAAGGGTCCTATCTGATCAAGAGAAGATGCAAAAGCTACAAGACCGAATCTGGAAACCCTTCCATATGTAGGTTTCATCCCCACCACTCCGCAGTGTGAGGCAGGCTGCCTTATTGATCCTCCAGTATCTGAACCTAATGATCCCAGACACATATCAGCAGCAACAGATGCGGCCGATCCGCCGCTTGAACCTCCGGGAATATACTCAAGGTTCCAGGGGTTTCGGGTCGGTTTAATACCTGAATTCTCTGTTGAAGATCCCATGGCGAATTCATCCATATTAACCTTTCCGATGATGACAGCTCCGGCCTGTTTCAGCTTTGTTATAACTGTTGCATTATAAGGAGGTACAAAATTGTCAAGGATCCCGGAAGCACAAGTCGTTCTGAGATTTTTTGTACATATCAGGTCTTTGATTGATAATGGAATTCCGGTCAGCGGAGTGATATTTCCTGATGAAATTGCTTTGTCGGCTGATTTAGCATGTAAAATAGCCGCATCGGATGCTATGGTAATATATGCGTCCACTTTTTTTTCAACAGCATAGATACGGTCTATAACGCTCTGAACCAGTTCAAGTGACGATATTTCTCTCTTTTTTAAAAGATCATGCGCTTTATGTATCGTAAGCTCGTACAGCTTCATAACAAGTTTCCCCTTATCACTCTATAATCTTTGGAACCACAAAGTGTGTTTCCTCTTTTTCCGGAGCGTTGGCAAGTAGTACCGTATCCACGTCAGATTCTTCTGTTTCACTATCTTCCCGAAAAGCATTGGTCAGAAAGATCGCATGAGAAGTAGGCTTTACTTCCCTGGTATCAGCATGGCTAAGTATGTCAATATATTCCAGTATATCTCCAATCTGTTCTGAAAGTTTTTCTGTTGATGCTTCATCTAATTCAAGACGGGCGAGATCAGCTACATAAAAAACTTCATCTTTTGTAATTTTCATAAGTTACTTCCTGTGCTAATAACGTTCTCAACGTTTAATCAAAAATGCTTCTATATTTTCGTTTTTCAGCCGGGTTAAAATGCTTTTCGCTTCTTTTCCATCTTTATAATATCCGATTCTTATCCTGTACCATATACCTTTCCCAGGTATTTCCCTTATGGTTTTATAAGCAAGATACCCTTTCCTTTTCAGACTTGTCACCATCTTGTCGGCATCTACTGAATTTTTCAGCGAAGCCACCTGAATAGTATAGTCTTTCCGGATACTTCTCTTTTTTCCCTGCTCCGAAGATGCACTTTTTTTATCAGCATTCGCTGATATGGTCTCCTTTTTCAGACTTGTCTTTTTTTTCCATGGTGAATCTTTTTCAGTTGCGCCACTTTTTTTTTGCATTATTTTGCCGGCAAATCGTCTGCCTTTGTCCCCGTTTTCTCTGAGGGCCTCATAAAAGCCGAGGTCTGTCTTTTTATGTTCTGTATCCGGATCGACTTTGATTTGGGAGAGTTCCCTTTTAACAGCTCTCTCTTTTAAAAGAGCCAGCTCTTTTTGAAGTCCGTTAATATCGAACTTTACCGGAGCTGTTCCTCTTCCAACAAGAACACCAAGTATAAACATCCATATAGATACAGGAATGATCAAATATATCCATATTCCAAATCTTTTCCAAAGGCAGTGGATTGAAGTCTTCTCGCTTTTCGCATCATTTTTCATTTGTCGAGTCTTGTTGTTCCATTCGAAAAAGCTTCGATTTTCCGAGCCTGTTTGAAGGAGCTTCAATTTTGCTTGCAGTCAAGCACGCCTGCCGTGCAGGCATGGAATGCAAAAATATAGTGCTGAAAGCCCCTGCTTTACATAAAATTTAAGTATGAACTTGTCTTATGTCCGGCTTGCGTGCTTTCGTACTCAGACAGGTGCATCTCACAAACAGACACCGGATTTAAACAAAAAAAGGGAGATCAGACAGATTACCAGGCGGCTTTAAGGAATTTAAGATCTGAATTCAAGCATTTTGCTGTGCAGCCGCTCTGCTTGCAGGCAGAAGGTTTCAAGCTTTGCATTTATCAGTTGTGGAAAAGGCGAGCCGTCACTTTCAATTGAAAGAAAAGGCAAATCTTCAATATTTGCAAGAATAGCTTTAAGCCGTCTGTTTTTAGGTTCGGTTGCCAGTTTACCTTCACGATTCATTGTTTCACTTAAAATTGCTTCAGACAAACGATTAGGCATACAGCCAAAGGGACCTATTGAGATAACACCACAGGTTTTTGACGCTACTTTTTCAAGAGAACTTCCCACCGTCAAAATGGCTTCACCGGTAAGATCAGGAGATATATAAGGGGATGCATTTTTAATAATTGATTTAATATTAAGAGGTGTTTTGTGAACAAGTCCCGATTTTGCCAATAAAGACTTAATCCGTTTTTCATATCGGTGCACGAACTTCTTCTTGATAAAAAAATTGAGTTTTTCCAGATTGGACATTTTGCAGTCCGCAAGATTTGAATCTACAAGATAATCACAATAAAGTATCCACTCGGCAACCGGTGAACATATGACGGCAAAACCTTTTTCAGCTAAACGTTCCGTCAAATACTGGCGTGATAATGGTTCCCTCCGGACATAAATCTCACCTGCAAGAAAAATTGTTGGAACTTCATCTGGTGAGCGTTTCATTAAAATATGACCCAACCGTTCGGCAGTTGAGGCAAGCTGTTTTTCCAGCCTGGAAAAGTCCCCTCTTTCCAGTTCACCAAGTATTTTGTTCCACTCATCTTTGAATATCTTTATTGCGTCTTTTGTATCTGATGCGTTGGCCAGAATCATAGATCTGATATCTTCCATAACATCGGATATGACAACCCCCCACCATCCTTTTTTGCGAAAATCACTGTTCAGTCCAGCGTAGGAATCTTCCGAAGTTAATGAAAATAGAGCTGTGTCCTCTATCTGAAGCCTTTTCAACAGATCTTCCATAAAAATATAATACTGTCCGAATCGACACGGGCCCGATCCTGTTGGCATAAAATAGACCAGGACTTCTCCTTTTTTCTTGTTTCTAACATAGTTAAGCAGCGCCCCTGTAGTAAGTATCAGCGGCAGGCATTCCTTGCAGGTTGTATTTCCGCGTCCCAGTTTCAATATCTCTTCAGTCAATGGAGGATGTACAATTGCATTGATACCTGCACCACGAAATACTGCCGCCAGTGATTCAGTAGCGATCGTACCCATTGCGGGAAAAAGAAGTGTTACCCTGGGATCGGTAATGGGGAGTGTTTCACCTGAGGATGTGATCACTTTAGTTGTTTTGTTTTCAAGTACAGTTCTCGCAGGCATAAAGTTCTTCTTTGTCTGAACGATCTTTTTTTCATCCACCAGCTGCCTGTAAGCAGAAACTATATCAATAAATGCCTCGATCCTGGTTTCAAGGCCGGCGTCTGCTGTATGACTGTCTAATTCAAGTGTCAAGGATGGCTTTTTGCCCATCAGCTCTCTGAAATAACCGATTAAAAACGAATCCGGACCGCATGAAAAGTTGGTTATATATGTACCGAACAGCTGCGGATGCCTTTTTACAAATCTTCCGGCCTTCATTATAAGCTGGCCCATTCCCCAATACATATGCCGTTTGGCTTTTTCATCATCAATCGGCAAAAAGTCTAAAGGAATTACCATCATACCCCTGGATGCAAGCTTATGTGATATTCCCATATTTGCTTCTTCAACAAAACCATTGTAAGGCCTTGCAAATATGACAGCCGCTATCTTGCCAGGATCAGACTCAAGATCTGAAAGAACCTTTTTTCCGATCACTTTCATTTCAGAAAAACATTCCATCTGGGTTGCCAGAGCTTTTTTGAAAGCCTCTTTGCCCTCTTTTCTGCTCACCCCCATTTCAGCTGCCGTTTGAATAAAAGCCTTCTCAGAAGCAGCCAAACCTTTTGTCAAATCAAGAAGCGGTCTTAAAACATTTGCACCCTTTCTCTTCAGCTCATCGAGTTTATCCTTAAATGTTGTTTGAAGATAAAATGTTTCGCCTTGAACAAAAGGACAAACCTGAGAGCTTGAACTTCCATTGGAAGAAGGAACAGCTTTAAAATGAGGCAAAAATATAAATTCCTGCGGATCTTCCATACAAAGAAGCGAGTAAAAATAACCGTGCGATATTTCAGCCGGATAGCAGAAAGGAGCACTTGCCAGATCAATTCCCTGTTGTGAAATAATATCCGGAATTACAGGCACAAACCCTAATTCTGCAAAAAATGTAGAATAAAAAGGATAATAGGTGTTTACCAGGAAACTGCGGTTTATTCCGATTCTTCCCCGGTATTTTTTCTTCCTCTCTCCAATGAATAACTGATTAGAATCAAGCAGAGGTTTAGCGGCATATTTTTCAAATATTAGCTGCTGACGCATCCTGACAAGGTCGAGTTTCTCCACATCGTGCCTGATAGCATGCCGCAAATTGTAGTATCTGTTACAAGCACCGCCAAAGGGATATTTTTCTCCATCAAGTTCAATCATCGCTATTTCGCAACGCCTGTCACACTTCGTATCACCGCCCCTGCATATAAACGATTTTCCGTATTTTACTTCCCGATTTGCGAGCAGGTTAAGGTCAAACCTCTTTGGTTCCAACAATCCTGCTTCAATCCTTTTCTTGACCTCAAGGGCAACTCCGAAAGCCCCCATAAGCCCGGGTTCAGGAGGAATGATGATCGGCTTGTCGACAAGTGCTGCCATGGCAAGAGGGACTGCCCTGTTATAACATACACCTCCCTGCATAAAGATTTTTTTCCCGACAGGCCGGCTGCCCTTTACTCTGTTCGAGTAGTTCATGCATATAGAATATATCAGGCCGGCAACAATATCTTCAAGTCTGTTTCCTTCATGAATGGCATTTTTTATGTCTGAAGAGATAAATGCGGCACACTGGTCGCTGAAATTGGGTGGATTCTTCCCTTTAAGCGCTATCTTCGCAATATCCTCCATTTTCACGCCAAGGGTTTCGTATGCCGATTCTTCCAGAAATGACCCCGTACCGGCTGAGCAGGCTTCATTCATGGCATAGTCAGAAGGAACTCCATTGGTTATGTATGTATATTTGGCGTCCTGTCCTCCTATTTCAAAAAGAGTATCCACCTCCGGATCAAAATAGACCGCAGCAGCAGCATGTGCAATGATTTCGTTGACAACGCCGCCGGTAAGTGCGTGAAGTCCTGCTATTTTACGGCCTGAACCGCAAACCCCCAATCCTGCAATAAAAATTTTTGAGGGATCGACCTGATCAGCAATTTTATTATATATATATCTGTAACATCTCCTGGAAGCACCTACCGGATCTCCGCTGGTACGCAGGTAAACCGATGAAAGCAGAGCATTATCTTCTTTTCTCAGAAGAACCGCTTTGGTCGTGGTTGAGCCCACATCAAGTCCAAGAATGCATTCATCGCCCACCCCGATTTTTCCTGACAATAAGCTCTTGAATTCCACCATATTTTCATAATCTTGCAGACATGGAAGCGAATCAAATGATGAAACTTCGGTCTTGATCAAATTCGATATTTCGGGCAATGGAAGAGTGTCGTGTTCAAGCGCCCAGAGGGCCGCACCTAATGCTTCAAAATAAGGCGCTTCTTTGGGAACGATAAGTCCGGGTATCTCTTGCCGCAGATACTCAATCATCATACGGTTGCGTGAAGTACCGCCAACTACCATGATATTTTTTCTTTCAACCTTTTTTAAAAGCTCAATAATTTTTCCTGCCATCATATGACAAAGGCCGGCAGTTACCCTGGATTTCGGAATACCCTTGTTGGTTGCATGGGTACAGTCCGACTTGCAAAAGACAGAACATCGTCCTGATACCTGATAGGGTTCTTCTGAAGCAGCCCATCTGGCGGCATCTTCGATTGGAACGTTCATTCTGCGTAACTGTTGAAGAAAAAATTCTCCGGTGCCTGAAGCGCATTTGTTGCCGGTTACAACTCTGGAAATCTGTCCCAGACGGTTCATAACATATACGATAAAAGTCTCTCCCCCCGCTGAAACAACAGCCGGACATGAAATGCCGTGAGGTTTAACAAAACGATAAGCATATTCCACTGCCTCAGGTTCAGATATGGAAGAAAGTCTCAAGAAATTGCGAAACCTTCGGCCGGTGGCAACAACCCTGTCAAATGAATTCAAATCAAAAGACTTAAGTGCTAAAAGCATGCTCCCTTTGGGATTTCCTTCATGATTATGAAGCGAATATTCAATAATATGGGGCTTTGCCCCATTTTTTTTCCGCTCCGATTCAACCTTTACAAGGGATACCGTAGATGCCCCAAGACACATGCCCAGCACTTTCATTTTACTGATTCTGCTCCTTTCTTGACTGATTAAGGATGGTTTTACAAGACAATCTTTTTCAACAACTCATCGCCCAAAAAATTTGTATCCTTTACGTATTGGCCAAAGGTTCAGTCTCCTTGTTTCTCCGTCTCCCACTTTCATCATTTGATTCGCTTCCATATCTGCAAGATTATGAAAATTAGCGAAAGGCAGGAACGAAGTCTGAAATCAAGATTTATTGTCCATCTCTATCTTATCAGCCGTCTTCTTTTCATTTTCATTGGTGGCCGACTTAAAATTTTTTATTGCCTTGCCTAATC
>CAZRLQ010000010.1:0-6166 GCA_964600725.1 uncultured Desulfobacterales bacterium | reverse complement strand
TTCTTTTCATTTTCATTGGTGGCCGACTTAAAATTTTTTATTGCCTTGCCTAATCCGGCCCCTATTTCCGGGAGTTTGCCGGCGCCAAATATAATCAAAATAATTACAAGAATTATAATAAGTTCAGGCATTCCAATTCCAAACATAGGTTTCTCCTATTTGCTCTCCTGCGGTTACCTCAAGAAAAGTAAACACTCTTTATAGGCTGTTTTAAAACTGATAAATCGGCTTCGCTTCGATCCCTTACTTTTAAAACAGCTTATTAAATCTAAAATAGCGATCAGTGGCGATTCGATACTTCCTCTATCATCTTTTCAAGCTGATGGAGCATGAAATACCAATTCCCGCCGGATGACATTACAACAATGATATGAAAATGGTTTTTCATACCCGCTCCGGAACATAAATGCAAAAAAGTTTCCTTTTTTGCATGCACTATTAATGAGAGACATTCATCAAGACCTTTATCGATCAAAAATTTATTCGTTGATTGATAAATATTGGTAAACGTATCTACGAAACTGATTATATCAATATTTTCATCAATTGCATCATGAGTTAAGATAACTCCATTTCTATCCATTATTCCAACGGCTTTATATCCATTTATAAATCTAAGTTTATCAATATGCGGTTTTAAAGCGATTTCCAGATCATCCTTTTCAGTAATTATTTTTTCAACTTCCTCTTCTCCATATAATTCCAAATCTTTACTATAATCACCTGAATCGCCGCTCTCTTTGTCGGTAGGCTCTAATTCATCATAACTCCATGACGCCCTCAGCAGGCTCATAAGTTCAGATTTAACCCGCCTGTTTGTTCTTCTTTTAGGCAGGTCGGTTATCTTTATTTTTATTTTGTCCCACCCGGCCATCGCAAGAGCTGCCTTTTCTCTACGAAGCTTATTGTGATGAGCATCAATCAAAATACCATCATCAAAATAAAAATATCCCTTCCCCTTACCGGATGAATCAACTTCAACGCGACATGTTTTTTGCGTCATCTCGATTAGGGGCAGAAAACTTTTTACAGACATTCCTCTTAAGGCTTGCCCTTCGTCTCTCAGATTTAATCCTACAAATATGGCGGAAAACAGTACATCTATCTCAAAAGGCTTTTCAATGTGATATAGAAAATCTTGTTGACCTTTTCTTTGTTTGAACCATGGTTTCCCATATTCCGTCATTACAATACATGGAGTCGAATAATGGTTAACAGTCATGTATGCCAACAGCTCCAGTCCATCTATCTTTGAGATGTTTATATCCATAATAAAGACAGATACATTCTCATGCCCCAAAATTTCAAGAGCTTCTTTTCCATCTGAAGCAATCAGCACTTCAAACTGATTTAATTTGTTTAATCCCTCTTTGAGTTTGTTTAAATTTTGCTGATCATTGTCAGCAATAAGAACTTTGTCCATAAGCACCTGTTTAGCCGGTTAAAGTAAGACCTTTGTAAAATAACAGTTACCTTTTCTCTTGAAAATTATAGATACGAATTAAGGGTTCATAATCAAAATAAACATAGCAGCAAGTTTACCGGAAATGTGTACTAAAAGTCCATTATAGGATCTGAGTTCAGATGCAATTTGAATTCTGGTTTTTTCTTCAAGACAGCCAAATAATGATTCAATGGGTTGACGGATTTTGAAGGTTTTCAAACGAGCTTTAAAAAACCGACAAATAAAGATTGTTGAGTTTTGCTTCGCATCAACTCAATCTGACGGAATAATTATAAATCAAGGTCCAATTTATAATACAAATAATAATGGAAGAGCATCTAATTGTCAATGAGCTATATTTCAATGGGTGCAATTAAAAGTGTTAGGCAGGCTTTCTCATATTGGCATACGTAATGTTCAGTATCATTATCAGAAAAGCTACAGCAATCAGAATACCACCTGCTTGTTTATATTTCATTTTTGATCCTCCTTATTTTTATACACGTTAATATTTGGGTAAAACAAGGGTTGTCTGAATGAACTGTAATCAGGCTGTTTTCATTTTTAAAACCGGAATTTTTTATTTATTCATCATTTAAATTAAGTTATGACATTTCAGAGAAGTCCTGAGATAATTGTTGCCGTCAAGGGGCTTGCCTGTCAGTTACTAAAATAACTCGATCTTCTTTTTCCAGATTTACACACGATTAAATCCGGGATGTCTAAATCAGCCTATTTGCTTTGCTCCGTTTTTGGGCCTCTCTTATCTGATTTAAAGCCAGTCAAGGCAAGTGTTTCACTCAATATTGCCAGGCCCAAAAACTGATCAAAGAAAGTAGCCCCAAAAGCGGGTTTTTAGACATCCCGGATTAAATCGCCTGGCATGCGGAAAAGCATGAAATCGTCGCTTTCATCATTTGTGCAGGCACAGCACCGAGATCGATAGCTTTCAAGACCTGATCGACCTTGTCATAAATCAGGAACCTTGTCACTCGGAGTGCCGGGCCTTTTGGATGAACGGCAACGGCTCATCGTACATAGGACAAACCTCTGTCAATCGTCTTAAAATCCGGTATCCCAATGCGATTCAGATACATAAACCGATCCATGCAAGCTGGTTGAATGTTGTCAGGCTCAAGATAAGTGTCACCACCTTTGGGCGCAAACAATTAATAATCCTTACGAATATCAACTATATGCCTCCGGTTATTTTTTCGCATGCCTTGATCTCGAACAAAAATCCTCATAAATCAACAGACTCATTTATTTCCGGGCGATCCTGACTTTTAATCCGACAAATTTACTATATCGGCGTAAGCGCCGATTCTGTCCGGTTTCCCTTGTAAAAAATCCTGCCGGCCTTTTTATAAACCCCATCCAAAGCAGATCTCCTTCAAATGAGAAGAAATATCCCTCTATTGGAATCCTTTGAAAAAAAAAGGACATTTTTCAGACAAACTCTTTAATGACTGATTCATATTGCAGTATTCTATGATTTTATATGCACCCGTAACCCTATGATAGTTCACAACCAATGGCATCTTTTTTGCTTGTTATCAGTTATTGTTCATCCAAAATTAGTCAATATTATGTATACATATAAAACAACAAACACAATATAAAGCAGCTTGTTCCAAAATCAGATTTCAGGTTTTTTATTGTATCTTGACATTTATCATTTGAATAGTTATTTTTTATTATAAGTATCTTTTTTACTTAGCTGTTTTTATGGACTGATTCCGGTTTTGATATAAAATACATATATCTTGATTTACTAATGATAGAGCGATAACTTTTGAAAATGCTCGGTTTTTTTGTACTTATGTTCATGCCTGTCTGCACGCAGACAGGTATCAAACGCAAAGGCAGAAGTAAAGACCGGATAAAGGGGCGTGGTTTTGCACAAGGTATCATAAAAGGTATCTTAACTGGAAATATAGCGAAGTTATGACCAATGTCAAAACCACCCAAAATCAAAACCATCTTATAGACCATTTTATTTTCTTGGCATCTTTCGTAAAAAGCAGATAGACTATTTAGTTTTTTTCGTTATATTTTCCATGCATCGAATAAGATCAGGCGGATAAAAAATGAAGGCCGAAAATTAAGGATGTCAGAAACCATATACATACTATATTTATATAAGGAGAAAGAGGATGACTGAAATGCGTGATTATGAATTATGGGATGAAGAAATGTGGGAAATCTGGGAAAAACCATCCGGTTATTATACCATTGAAGGCAAACGTTATGAATATGGTACGGTTGCTGAAACAGGTGCGGTATGGTTACGCCCCGAGGGCAAAGAATCACCTGTTGTTGATTCGAATATAAAAAGAAATGATTCAGTTTATATTAACGGTACCCCTGAATTCAAAACCATGGTCGAAGCGGTCAGAATGATTCATAATCTGAGAAATGCAAAAGAGGCGGCAAAACAAGTATCTGCTGTAGCTTCCGCTTTGTCTTGATTGCCTGCCATATTATCGACTCCAATTCAACACTAAAAATATTTATTAAAAAAGGAGGTTTTTTTGGAACAGCAACAGGAAACTCAAGAAACCCTGCCTGAAGAAATTTCAACATTTAAAGATAAAGGTAAAGATAAAGGGACGGTAAAGAAGGATCCGGATGAGACTTTAGGCGCTATTACCAATATACAACTGTTTTCCATTAATGACGGTCCAGGTATAAGAACAACCGTGTTCTTAAAAGGTTGTATAATGAACTGCGCCTGGTGCCACAATCCTGAAGGGGTAAGGCAGTATCCTGAAGTCTTTCCGAACACAAAAAAATGTACCGGCTGCGGAGAATGTGTAAAGGCCTGTCCGACTGGTGCAATCACTTTTCCAAAAAAAAATTTTCCCCATATAAATAAAGATCTTTGCATCATTTGTGAAAGTTGTGTTGATGCTTGTAAATTTGGCGCAATGAATCTTTGGGGTGTATTCATTAAAGCCGGCGATGTACTTGATGTAGTGGAAGAAGACAAGATGTTTTATGATCGATCCGGTGGAGGGATGACGATCTCGGGCGGTGAACCGACTACAAGATTTGAATTTACCCTCGCATTGCTGATGGGCGCTAAAAAACGGAAAATACACACAGCTCTTGATACTTGCGGTTATTTACCCTGGGAAAAACTAAGCAAGCTGCTCGATTATGTTGATCTTGTCTTATATGATATAAAACAGATGGACCCTAAAGCTCACAAAGATTTTACCGGCAGAGATAATGCAATGATTCTTGAAAATGCCGTTCGTATTGCCGAAAGAGGCATACCCATGAGAATAAGGGTTCCTGTCATCCCGGGCCGGACAGACGTTAAGGAATCATTGACAAAAACAGCAAAATTTGTTGCCGAACTCGATGAAAAAGGAAAGATTATAGGAGTTGACCTTTTGCCCTACCATCCTTTTGCAGGCGCAAAGTACCGAATTTTTGGCCTGGATTATCCTTTCCCTGAAGGTGAAGGATTTAATGATGATGATGTCGTTGATTTTATTGAAATCTTTACAGAAGAAGGTCTTGATGTAACAGTTGGTTCTTGAACTTCACTGCATAATTATGCCTTCCTTTCGGTAATGTGTTTAAGTAAACTCTGCCCGGCTATAAAGGGGTCAGGCTTGCAGGAGTCACTGGTTCCGATCAGGTTCCGTTTTGTCCGGGCTAAGAAATTTACCGGAGCTATTACAAAAAATTTCAAAAAATGGATAAGGTTATATTTATTTAAATGGTGGTTTCCTTTGCCGGCTAAAATAGGCTGTCTTTTGGGAGGTTGGTTATGGAATGTAACAGTTGTGAATACGAAGGTCTTCTTTCTGATTTCGAATATATCTGCCATGCCAAAGGAATAGGATCGGTCGAAATAAGAAAGTGTCCTCGCTGCGGCGCTCAACTGCAATGTAATCCTTTCACTGAGCTTGAAATAGAGATACCCGCACAGTTAAAAAAAGCCAGGGAACTTATTAAAAAAGGAAAATTCAAAGAAGCAAAGATAGCCATTAATGATGCTTCAATGAAAAACCGGCAGCGAGGATTACCCGGAATTGAAGATGAAGTAAGGGTCTTATACAAAGAATTAAAGGGGAAAAGAGCTAAAACGAAAAATGTCGCCCAGTGGGCAACATAAGAAAAGGGAGATTTAACCATGATATGCGATAAATGTGAATATGAAGGTCTTGTTTCTGATTTCGAATACATCTGTCAAAATTCCTGATGCGGCCCTGTTGATGTGAGGAAATGTCCTCGCTGCGGCGCTCAGGTGACGTGCCATCGACATAATGAACTGGAATCAGAAATACCGATGCAGTTAAAAAAAGCCAGGGAACTTATTAAAAAAGGAAAATTCAGAGAAGCAAAACAGGTTATAAATGATGCTTCAGAAAAAAACCGTCAGCTTGAATTGCCTGGAATTGGTGATGAAATAAGAGTTTTATACAAAAAATTAAAGGGGAAAAGAGCTAAAACAGAAACAACAGAAAAGATTGCTGCCTGGGCGACATAACTGGCATTAATTATTTGATGTAAGCTGCTGAAAAATATTTTAGCTCTGAGAATGCAAAGCCCGGCAAAGCCTCTGGCTGCAGACTTAAAGCCCGGGGCTTTGTCCTTGGAGTATTTACTCATGACAGCCCTTTGCTGCAATTACCGGAAAAGAATTTAAGGGGTTTTTAAAATAAATGTCTTTATTTGTGTTCCTGACACAGACCAACAGTATTG
>CAZRLQ010000009.1:0-20562 GCA_964600725.1 uncultured Desulfobacterales bacterium | reverse complement strand
ATGCACTCGTAAAAAGTCCCAACATTTTATTTCGGCCGCAACATACAGTTATTCGATCTGTTCACTAATCAATATGCTGTGGTAAAAAATTGATTTTTCGACTTTTTACGAAACTGTCATAACTTGATGATCCGGTTTTTGGTGAGGCAACCAAATCCCGCAGCTATCTTTCACACAGTTCTACAAGAACACCCTGTGTCGATTTGGGATGAAGAAATGCTATCTTTGCACCACCTGCCCCTTTTCTCGGCTTTTCATCAATAAGCCTGATACCTTTATCTTTTAATTCCTCCAAGGCCTTTTCAATATTTTCAACACGAAAGGCAACATGCTGAATCCCTTCGCCTTTTTTCTCAAGATACTTGGCAATCGGTCCGTCAGGAGCTGTGGATTCCAAAAGTTCAACTTCACTCTCCCCGACCGGGAAAAAACCTGTATTGACCTTTTGTTCGGCAACAGTCTCACTGCCGGCAAACTCAAGCCCGAGCACATCCGTCCAGAAGTTCTTGCCTTCATCTATACTTTTAACCGCTATCCCCAAATGGTCTATTTTCAATACCTTCATATATGGCCCTTTCTATTATTCTCTTTAATAATTATACCGGTTATATTCCCTTATAAGGCATTCAACGCTGCAAATTTCAACACTTGCAAAATATAAATGCTTTACATATATAAAAAAAGATGCCATGTCAATTGACAAGTGAGCGAAACTTTTCGATCTGTGCGGTCAGCCGTCAGCATTGAAAAAAAGTAGAGAGAAGAGATTTTAGATAGCTCGGGGTGTGGAGGAAAGCCTGTAATCGCTAATGGCTAAAAGCTGCGCGGTTTTTAGACGAATTTTAATCTGCAGAAAGTCCGGACTATATGCCGGAAGATAGATTGACCTTATGGAAGGATATTGCTTCACCGTCAAAAAAGATGAGCTTATTCATATTTGGAAGGGGATACCCGCATAACAGACGAATCGCTTCCTGGATCTGTATGCTGGCTATAATTGCAACTGCTGATGAAAGAACCGAAGGAACCGGTGATCGGGATGAATTTTCCGGATAAATATGATCAAAATCAAGTCGGCTTTCCGGCAGAAAGATTGAAACCTGGCCGGACCATCCTCTAACCGCTCCATGGATCAATGGAATATTCATTGATGATGATATGGATAAAAGGGTTTTTCTGGTTGAGATCTGATCCAGTCCATCCATAACCAGATCAGACGAGGCCAAAATTTTCATTCCGTTTTCAATTGAAAAATCGGTCTCCCAGACAACTGCGTTTATTGCCGGATTAATCAAGCTGCACTGCTTTGCAGCAACAGATGCTTTATTTTCTCCAATAGTAGCAGATGTACAAAAAATCTGCCTGTTCAAGTTGGAAAAATCAAAAGCATCACCATCAACAAGGACGAGATTACCAATACCCGCCCGTGCCGACAGAGACGCCAGATATCCTCCAAGACCTCCCAAGCCGACAATGACAACCCTTGATTTAATAATAGATATCTGCTGCTCTGCAGATATTGTGGAATAATTTCTGACAAGCGACTCAGGCCAAATACCTTCCTGAAGCGCCATTATCATAACTTCAGAAAGAGATTGTTGTAAATTGTCCGCAATATTGTAAAGATCTTCCATGGGAATCATTAAAACATCGATTCCTTCCACAAATGATTTTATTGGCCGCAAAAGACTCATTTAACTCTCTTTCTGTTTTCCTGTTTGCTGTTTATTCAAATAAGCCAGGTTTATCGCTCTTGTGTACTCAACATGCAAAATCTCGACTTCATAATGAAGTTCTTTGCCGGCCAAAGGATGATTAGCGTCAAGAAAAACCCAGTCATCGAGAAAGCCCGTTACTCTATAAATTTCACTTTCACCGCTTTCAGATTTTCTCATTAATTTGTAGCCGATCTGTATATCTCCTTCAGGGAGCTGACCGCGAGGAATTTTTAAAATAAGTTTTTCATCTTTATGCCCGTACCCCTCTTCAGGTGAAATAACTATGATTTTCCTGTCTCCATCGAACAGATTCATTAACTCTTTCTCCAAAGCGGGTACAAAAAGGCCGACTCCGCAAAGAAAGAAAAAGGGTTCTCCTCCATAAGTCGTTTCAAGCAGATTTCCTTCACCATCTTTTAGTGTATAATGCATTAATATTCTGGTTTCTTTTGTAATAGCCATTTCAATCCCCTCCTTACGAAGTAACCTCTCAATAAGTTCGGGTATCTTTTTGCTTCCCCCTTTGAAAAAAGGGGGATTGAGGGGGATTTTGCTATCGTTGCCCTAACTTTTTGAGAAGTTATCTTACGGACAGATAAACCCCTCAGAAGATTGACAAACAACTCTTTTTAACTTTGTATCCTTCAATACTGAATGAATTGTCCGCATCTCCTTTGAACTGGTTCTCGAAATACGGCTCCGAAATGACGGCTGATAATCGTTTACAGATACCTGAATATCTGAGTCAATCTCATCATATATCTTTTTCCCTAAATCTCTGATTTCCTCTATGGAAATCAAATCCTTGTTGTAAGGAATTCCAATACCGGTAAATACTTTTTTGCCGTATTCTCGGACCAGATATTTTACCGCCATCCAGGCGTTTTCTTTGTATTTACGGGCTAAATTACTCTCTTTTAACCCTGTTATTTTCATAAAGGTATCTATATGTAATGATTTAATATCCACACCGATATCCGTCATTCCGGCATCGACGAGTTCGTCAATATAATCTCTGGTAAGCAGTGATCCATTGGTGTCAACATGGAAATGGAAATTTTTACCTGGATTGATTTTTTTCAGCTCTTTGATAAAACTGATCAGCCAACTCCTGTTCAGAGTCGCCTCGCCTCCGGAGACCGCAAATCTTTCAACATCAGAAAACTGAGATTTCGTCTCTACTGCCCTGGCTGCCGCCTGACCCGGGGTTAGAGGCTTTCCTTTTCCGGAAAAGGCTATATACCAGTTTTGACACTGGGGGCACCTGAAATTACAGCCCGAAGTATAACAAATTATTTCAATAACCTTCTTTGGATCTTTTCTGAGCTGCCAGGGTGTGCCGACCCCGCCTGAAGGATGGCCGACAAAACCGAAAACAACTCTTTTTGGAACATGGCCGGGAGAAAAACGAGTTCTGATTTTCATTCCTTCTGCGACTGCGGTAATACAGGAGGGCATTGTTATGCCATCAACATCCACGGCACAGGAGAGACATCCGCCGCAATTGCAAGGCGCATACAAACCCGACTCTTCGGGCAGGTCTGCATACGTATATCCGGCTTCTTCAAGTGCTTCTTTCAGACTTATCCTGCAAGATACCACGGCTTCCCTGCCGTCGATTTCAATCTTTATTTTGCCCTCTCTCTTTTCATCAATCATTTCAATTGCCTGATTAGGACAGATCAACGCACATGCCCCGCAGCCGATACAGATGTCTTCTTCTGCACCGGGACAGGCGACAAGTTCCAGACATGCGCCGCACTGTCTGCATTTATCCAATATATGGCGGGCTATCTTCGGCATAGGTATCCTTTGAAACAGGGCAGAGGGTAATAAGATAAGTCTCTATTTCCTGATCATCACCTCGCAGCAATCATCATTATTGGCCAGGGATTGAATTATATCCATATTTAATTTGCTCCCGGTTGCAGCTTCTAATATACCGAGGTCGCATCCCATACATGCCCGGCAGAGATCGATTCCCTTTCCGCCGAGACCAAGCGCACATCTGTGCCCTTTTATATGAAATATATCTTCCGTAAGTTGAACAATGTCTATCGGAGTACCTCTTTTGCGGCCGGAATCAACAAAATCTTGACCGGCTGTCGCCAGATTGGGATTGTCAATGTTCGATTTCATCTTTTTGCCGATCGCTGTTCCTAATTTATACCATACATCTCGAATTAAAGGCAGAGCTTCATCACCATATTTTTCATAAAATTTTTGACTCATTAAAGACAAGGCATCTCTTGGATTTCTTACGGGAAATTCTTTGGTTTCTTTCATATGATTCTTTTCCTTTTCAGGTAAGGAGCAAAAATGAAATAAATTGGACAGTAGAGTGCTCAGATCCTCATATACTATCCTCAATAGCTGATCCCTATAGTTAATAGCAAGCTTTGTTCCAGCTTTAATTCAATCTCTGCTTATTTTCTTTACAGTTCAGATACACAGGGTCGCGGCATACGTTCCGGCGAACATCTCTGAAGGTTGCAAAGAAGCTAATCGCTAAAAACTAACCGCACGGGCCGAAAAATTTGCGGTCTCCCTGACTTTGAAAAACCGGCTTCAAAAAGCAAAAGTAAAAAACAGATAACAGGATCAGACATTTTGGCCGATTCCTGCATAATGAGTCGGGATTTTAAACAGAGACTTCAGTTGACAATTCAAAACAACCTATCATTTAAAATACTTGCAATTATCAAAAATTTATCGGAAATTACCGCCGGTTTTGATCTTTTGTGTCCTTGTTATTATTTTCCGCAAGATATTTGGCATCCTTCATAAATGCTGCAAAAGCAGTTTGCAGTTTTAGCTTTTTCGTTTCAGCGCTCCAGCGGGCGAAAAGCAACATCCCTGACTGCAGCGGGCAGGTAAAAGTGTAAACCAAGTTTGAAGGATGCAATTAAATCCCATATTTTTAATCACAATGGCATTGATTTTGCTGATAAAATATAAATTTTAATTTATAACATTTTTTTATTTACTTTTCCTTGACATAAGTCAAGAAAAGTAAATAATAATTTTCATAAAAATAAGGACGAAATAATTGCCTCAATCTTGGGCGCTTAAGATTTGAGTTGGATTTGACTGATCTACAAATCCGTAACTTCTCAAAAAGTCAGGGCAATGATGGGGAAATCCCCCTCAATCCCCCTTTTTCAAAGGGGGAAGCACACAGGTGCCCGAACTTATTGAGAGTTTGAATACCGGGCAAAGATGGCTTGGAGGTGAAATACATAAATAAGCAGCTTTTTTGGCCTCATCTCTTATTTATCCGGCTTTTATCTGGCCGGCTCTTATTTATCCGGTATTTTTTATTAACCAGCTATACTAACCACTAACCAACTGTGAAAGGAGAGTCTGCATGCGTAGTAGAAAATTAATTTTTTTATCGTTTTTATTTTCAGCAGTTTTTTTAGGTTCCACTTTATGCCAGGCTGGTGTCCTTGACACCTTTGGGATCGGCGCTAAAGCAGCGGCATTAGGCGGCGCCTTTACCGCCTATGCAGATGACTTGTCGGCCATTCATTACAACCCGGCAGGTCTGACTCAACTGCAAGGCGTCAATGCAACCTTGGGACTGCATGTGGCCGATATTGATTACGAACAGAAAGTATCACAAAAAGATTTCAGATACAGCCGCGATGTTGAGTGCTGCACCACCGACCAGAACAATTCCGATCTTCTTTATATTCCCCAGGTAGGTGTGAGCTACAAACCGTCAGGCGAAAGGTGGACAATTGCCTATGGTGTCTATGCCCCTTTTGGAGGTCATGTCTGGTGGAACAGACATCATGGAAACACCCGGTGGGATGCCAGCGAAACTTACAATGACAGAATTATATATGCTTCTCCTACAATTGCCTATAAAGTAATGGACAATCTCTCTTTAGGCCTTTCAGTGGGGATGGGATATACGGATGAAGGCACCACCATCGAGCTCAGGGTTCCCCGTATAACAGCGATAACCGGCGGTGCATATGATGGTTATACCACATTAGCCGGACACTTTAAGTACGAGGTTGATGATAATTTCAGCCTTTCGGCCAATATTGGTCTTATGTGGCAGGCTCTTGACTGGATGTCGGTCGGGTTGACCTATCGCAGCGAGTCCCATTCCAAAATGACCGGGCATACCACCTTTTCCTATCCTCCGGATGGATTTGCTATAATATCTTCTATTTATGGTTATTGTCCA
Organism: uncultured Desulfobacterales bacterium; assembly: GCA_964600725.1. Lineage (GTDB taxonomy): Bacteria > Desulfobacterota > Desulfobacteria > Desulfobacterales > CAZRLQ01 > CAZRLQ01. The sequence goes on along the minus strand of CAZRLQ010000009.1, from coordinate 14,643 downwards.
ACCACAGAAACCTTTCGCACTACCCTTTCTTACACCCATCCTCAATCCTTAAGTGCCGGTTTTAAATTTGATATAACAGATAAGTGGAAGATTTTGCTTGATTTAGTATGGACGGACTGGTCGGTTAGAAGAAAGGAACAGTTCAACTATGAAGGGATTCCATATTTTTTGAGAGCTACAGCAGATCTTGGCTCCGGCGAGCCGATGGACAAGCTATCCATTAAACGTCACTGGAAAGATACTTATGAATTTCGTATCGGTACGGAATATCAGTCCTTGGACTGGCTGGCCCTTCGTTTCGGCTATCATTACCGGCCATCCGGAATTCCTGAGAAATACTGGGACAACACCTGGCCGCTGATTGATTATCATGTCTTCAGCCTTGGCTCCGGAATAAAGATAAGCGAAAATACAACCCTGGACCTTGCCTACAGTCTTGCATGGGGTGATGACCATGATATTGAAAACAACGAGAGCAGAAACTTAACACAAGATCGACTCGTTTATTCGCCGTATTATGGAGACGAGATTAATGTCAAAACCGAAATACATAATTTCATGCTTACTTTAAACTACAGGTTTTAGGATTGTTGTCCAAGCGTCATATTTCCGCCTGCCATGCCCGAGTTGCGGGCAAAACAGGCGGGCCTGACCGCAAGTAAAATTTAATGCTGCAACAAAAAATTTCGGATCCCGCCTTTATTTTCCCATTCGAAAAAAGGGAGAAAAAACCTCACTTCCAGGCAAATGCTTCAGCTTGAGATGTTTGCCGTCTCCTGCATAAATACAGGGGTTTAAATCATTTCGGTTTTAGCACGATTCAGCCAGGTGCATATCAAGATAGAAAAACCCCTGATTCCTTCCGAACAAGCATACAAATCAAAAATTGACCTCAATAAGAATTTATCAGAGCAAATCCATTTTGCGGAAGCCTGGGATACAGAAGCGCCGAAGCAGCCAAAAACACCGGATTTCCGCCTTTGCGGGAATGACAAGTGCCTGACGCGATTATTTCACGCATGACTCTACACTAACATTAATATCATGCCAAACTTTGATGCAATCGCCCTGTGAGATGAACCTTTGATGAATTGATGAATTTGCTGTTTGACGCAAACCATCTATTGTGATATAAATAATATTTTTGATTTTAACATGGCCGGATTGACCGAAGAGTTACCAGTTATGCAAGAAATGGCTGCAGAACAGATGCAGGGGCTGTTACTTGCCGATCTCATTGAAAGGAGAAAACTTATGCCTGTATTTCCCGAAATTGGAAATAAAGTGGTTGCGAAAGTAATTGACATGAAAGGTCAATGTACAATTGGATTAAAAAAAGATGAAGAATATGAACTGAGTGTTCATCATTGCGGAGATTTTTGCGGATATTTTTACCATAATGTTTTTAACTGGGTTACAATGCTTCAATTTGGCGGAACTTTTCCCATGGGAGAACCGGATGTCATGGAATGGGTATGTCCTAATTCCAGCAACAGTGTAAAAATACAGCTCATCCGCAAAAAATAGTTGATATTTACACTTAAACCAAGGTGCTGCAGAAAGTAGTATTTTCTCTTCTCCGCCGAGAAGGCCCCTTCCTGAACAAAGCGAAGGGAGGGGATGAATCAGCATTGTATGTTGGGGTATGTTGGGCGTGTCGGTATGGACACGTTTCAGGCTTTTGACCTGCTGAAAACCTCCTTTTTGAATCTTTGATTCAAAAAGGGGCGTATTCACATCAATCCGGCCATAATTTTAACAAGGTTTCTTGACCTGATATTTTTTCGTTCCGCTGTTTAAAATATTCTTTTCATGCTTTTTTTTAATCTTGGCAGGGCTTTTTCATTTTCCGCCAATATTTCTTTGATCTGCTTTTCGGAGTAATTCAATAAATCACTTAATATCAGACATGTATGCTCTCCCAGGTCAGGAGGCGGATCCGGCGTTCCTTCTATTTCATCAGGCATTTTGAAAACTGATCCTATTGTTTTATATTTTTCACCCCCTGCTTCCATTTCCCAAATCATATTGTTATGAAGAACTTGCGGGTCAACCGCCACCTCATCATAGTTTTTGACCGGCCCGCATGCTATGTCATTTTCGTCACGAAATATTCTTATCCATTCATCCGCTGTTTTTTTGCGCAGCGCTTTTTCAAAAAGTTTATCAAACGCCTCTCTGTTTTCAATTCTCGATTCTGTATCCTTAAACCTTTCATCTTTTAAAATTCTCTCAAGACCGACGATTCTAATCACCTTGCTGGTATCGGAGGGTCCAAATGTTATGTAGCCCTTTTTTGTAGAATATACGCCGTATGGTGAAACCATGAAATGTTTATTCCCCTGCGGCCCGGGAACCTTTCCCGTAAGATAATAATGCTGAAACATGGTCTGCTGGAAAAGCAAAAGGCAATCCAACAGATTTGTTTCAACATTCATCCCTTTTAAATCCCTGCTCCGTTTTACCAGGGCGGCCAGGACTGAAAAAGCGCCGAAAATGCCGCCCGACATGTCAGCCAGGGCAATACCGCCGGGTATAACCGGAGGTCTTCCCTCTTCACCTGAAATACTCAATATACCGCTATGACCGCAGGCAACGATATCGTAAGAAGGAAAATCCGCGTACGGCCCTCTTTCTCCATATCCGCTTATATTGCAGCGGATAATTCGGGGATTGACTTTTTTGATTGTATCAAAATCCGTCCCTTGTCTTGTCGGCACACCGGCACGATTATTGGAAATAACAACATCAGATATTTTTACAAGATCATAGAATGCTTTTTTCCCTAATTCTGATCCAAGGTCAAGGACAATACTCTTTTTATTACGATTGAGCGCCAATGTGTAATACAGTTTCAAAGAGACTTTCTTATGACCAAACCTTAAAATATCCCCCACTGGGGATTCGATCTTTATTATCTCGGCTCCCAGGTCGCCCAGAAGCATTGTACCAAAAGGCCCGGCATGAGCCTGGGTCAAATCTATTATACGAACACCGCTCAGAGGTCCTTTTCTGATTGTCATAAATAAAATCCTTTCATAAATGGCCGATCTGGTTTATGGTAACCTGAATTAAGTGATTAGCTGTTAGCTATGATGCTATTTATCCCGAAATTAAGCGCTCAGCCTTTAGCGGCTATTAGTTTAATGATTACAGGATATTTTGTTAGTAAAGACTTTCGCCCCTTGAGTGTTGTTTCCAATTAACGTAATACCTTGATTTTTCAAAACTGAACGCTAACACATGAATTCAAATCAAAAGCAAGAGGCATAATATGGATAATGAGATGATACCTCTTTCATTAAGCGACAATTTCAGTTTTTCATGTTCTCCGGAGATTGAATGTTTCAACCAATGCTGTAAAAATTTAAACCAGTATTTAACACCATATGACATTTTACGCCTGAAAAACCGGCTGAAGCTGCCTTCTGATATTTTCTTGAAACGGTTTACTTCACAACACAAAGGTCCTGAAACAGGACTTCCAATTATAAGCTTAAAGGCCGATGTTTCCGAATTAAAATGCCCTTTTGTCAATCAAAAGGGCTGCACTGTATATCAAGACCGACCATCTTCGTGCCGCGCCTATCCTCTTTTCCGGTTAGCATCACGATCAAGAGAGACCGGTCGTATAAGTGATCAATATTTTTTGGTACAGGAGCCTCATTGTCTTGGATTCAGCCGGAATCAAAACTGGACTGTACAGAAATGGATAGAGAGCCAGGAACTTACGGTATACAATAAATTTAATGACATGCTTCTGGAAATCATCAGCTTGAAAAAACTTCATTTACCTGGACCAATGGATATTAAATCAGAACTTCTATTTCACATGGCACTTTATGATATTGACAGATTCAGATCCAATATTTTTGAAAAAAAGATATTAAACAGCTTTAAAATTGATTCCGCTGTAATCGACATTATAAAAGAAGATGACCCGGAACTTTTAAAAATAGGTTTCAGATGGGTTAAAGAGGCACTTTTCGATGTTATCGAAGAATCTTGATATAAAAACCTGGTATCCTTCAAACCTGGTTTATACTTTTTATCTGACTGCTGCAGGCAGGGATATTACTTTTCGCCTGGGAACGAAAAAAATATCAAACTGATTTCCATGAATCATTTTCTCCAGAACTCTGGAACAAAAAAAATTATAACCGTATAGATTTCAAGCCTTCCTAAAAGCATACACCAGATAAGCAGCCATTTGCCTAAATAAGGTATATGGGCAAAATTATCCACAGGACCCACGAGCCCAAAACCGGGTCCTATGTTTCCGATTGTAGCGGCAACAGCTCCAATAGACGTAACAAAATCGACTCCCATTGATGCAAGCAGGATTGAACAGAAGACAAACAACCCCATATACAGAGCTAAAAAACCGAGGATACTTCTCATAACTTCATCAGATACCGGTTTGCCGCCAATTTTTATTTGAGTAACTGCATGCGGATGAATCAGAGAAAAGAGCTCTTTATAACAGTATTTAAAACAGAGCATGATTCTAAGGCATTTCATGCCGCCGCCTGTGGAACCGGCAGATGCGCCCAAAAACATGCAAAACAGAAGAATAAGCTGGGACATCGCAGGCCATTTTTCATAATCGGCAGTAGCGTAACCTGTGGTTGTGACAATGGATACTACCTGAAAAGCACTAAAACGAAAGGCCTGTCCGATCTTTTCAAATACTGATCCATAAATATTAAAACTCACAACAGCGACCAGAACAAAGACTATCCCTAAAAAAAAGCGGCATTCTGAATTACGCCAGAAAGCAAGTCCCTTTCCGCTTAGCATCTCGTAATGAAGTGAAAAATTGATTCCGGCAAGCAGCATAAAAACAATGATTACAATATCGAAATAGGTGCTGTCAAAATGGGCCACAGAAGTATTTTTCGTAGAGAATCCGCCGGTAGGCATCGTTGTGAAAGTATGACATAATGCATCGTAAAGATTCATCCCTCCGAACATCAGCAATGTAACCTCGGCTAAGGAAATGAGTGCATAAACCTTCCAAAGAAGCATGGCTGTCTCTCTAATGCGCGGCCTAAGCTTGTCGGGAAGAGGAGTTGGAACCTCTGCCTTGTAAAGCTGCATCCCACCCACCCCCAAGAAGGGAAGAATAGCTACGGATAAGACGATGATTCCCATTCCGCCCAGCCACTGGATAAAGCTTCGCCAAAAAAGCAGCCCCTTTGACACAGCCTCGATATTGGTTAAAACAGAAGAACCGGTAGTTGTAAACCCTGAGACAGACTCGAAAAACGCATCAACAAAGGTGCCGAATTCAAATTCCATATAAAACGGAAGCGCTCCAAACAGACCGACAGCCATCCATCCCAAGGCCACGATGGCCATACCTTCCCGTTGTCTTATGACCTCTGCCCTTGCACTTCTAAAACATATGTAAAGCAAAGATCCCGAAAATATTGTCAGGCACATGGAAATTAAAAAAGGGGTAACGCTCCTGTCATTGTAGTAAAGACCGACAAGAAGCGAAAATCCCATTGTCAACCCTAAAAAAAGGATCAATATTCCAACAATATTCAGAATAAAACGCCAGCGCATCTACCAATACTCCAATTTTACAGCTAAAATCTTTTCTATCTTCGGTATGACATTCTTTCTCGCAAATATTATGATCCTGTCATCCGGCTTAATTATGCTCTCCCCTGTAGGTATAATTACTTCATCTTTGCGTATTATGCCGGCAACCAGGGCACCCTTTGGAAAGGAAATCTCCTTTAAAGGTTTTAAAACGATATCCGAAGTTTCCAGAGCTACAGCTTCCATGACTTCAGACCGTTCACCCTTTATCGATCTGGAAGAAAGCACCTTGCCTCGGCGTATATGCTGCAAAATTGTATTTATCGATGATAGTCTCGGACTCACCACTTGCTCTATACCAATATTTGACATCAAGGGAAAGTAGCTGAATTTACTGATTTTTGTTATTGTTTTCCGTACGCCCATGTTTTTGGCTAAAAGAGAGATCAAAATATTGGTCTCTTCATCGTTGGTCAGCGTTATGACAACATCGACATCCTGGATATTCTCTTCGTTAAGGAGTCCCAAATCCGAACCGTCTCCATGTAATACAACTGCTTTGTTCAATTGTTCAGCAAGCTTACTGCACCGATCTGAATCTTTTTCCAATATTTTTGTGTAGATGGATTTTTTTTCAAAAATATTCGCCAGCCTGGTTCCTATACGCCCTCCTCCGACAATCAGAACGCTGCGTATCGGTTCTTCATGTTTATCAAAAACATTAAGACTCTCAACCAGTTTATCTTTTTCGCTGATAAAATAGACAAGATCACCCGGCATAAGTTTGTCACTGCCCCCCGGAATAATCAGCTCTTCATTTCTGACAATCGCTGCAACAAGAGGACCTTGTCTTCCTGTTTTATCAGAAAGTTTGGAAAGGTGAACACCTTTCAGACGAGCATCCTTCTCTAAACGGATTCCGACAAATTTAACACGACCATCGGCAAACTCTTCGACATCAATGGCACCAGGCACACTCATGAGCCTGTCAATTGTCTTTATAAGTTCTATTTCAGGATTGATTATCGTATCAATATAAGGAGCCTGGTCACAAAAGACGTCATGATATTTATCAAAATCAGCATTCCGTATGCGGGCTATCTTTTTTGTCGATGGAGAGATTATGTTGGAAATAAGAGATGCCACTAAATTTGTTTCATCACTGTCGGTTACAGCGAGAAGTATATCAGCACCTCTAATACCTGCTTCCTCTAATAATACAGGGCTGCTTCCTGAACCGTTTATTACCTGTACATCTATTGAATCGGTCACACGACGAATTGCATCAAGACTCTTGTCAATTACAACCACATCTTTGTTTTCAAGTACAAGATGGTTTGCAACATGAAAACCTACCTCGCCTGCCCCGACAATTATGACTTTCAAACGAAAAATTTCCTTTGTTAATTCAATGAACACAAAAAACTGGCGAAACGTAAGTGCTCTAAAACATTTTTTTCAAACCTTGTGCCTCTTGTGCCCCACGGGCATAATAAGAAGCGGCAAGTGAGATGGGGGAATTTTTGTTTTTCTGATCACTCTTTCATCATTAAAAGCCCCTATTATGCCGGCTCCTAAACCGAGGCCTTCCGCCTGGAGAAAAATATTTTGACCAATGTGACCTGCCTCAATCATAGCGTATCTCAACCCCCTTTTACCATATTTTCCGGTAATCCGGTCATATTCAGCGGTAATCAGAAAATTCAGAGGAGCTGCGGCCATCCACATCTGGGAAAGCGCCGCCTCCGCCAGCTCAGCTCTAAGATCACCTCTGTATACAAGAGAGACAAAATGATGCATATGTTCATAATGATACACACCTTCCTTGATCCCAACAACACCGCCATTCCCAATGAGGACATATAAATCCATGGGATACAAAGCGCCTGCTGAAGGGGCACTCCTTTTAAAATCTCCTTCTTCCGCAATACCCTGAGCCGCCCAGAGTAATTGTGAAAAATGTTCCTGTTTTAGAGACTCTGAAGTAAAAGATCTTATAGTTCTGCGGCTTTTAATGGCTTCTTCAATGGAAACTTTCCCCTTGATTAACGGTTGCGGCAACTTCACACAGCCCTCCTTCCGAATGTCTCGGCCGACTCTGCCGGCATTAGCCTACTTAAATGAGAAAAAAGGTATAAAAGGCAAGGCCGCAAGGCAGTCACCTAATCTGATCAACACTTCTCTTCGTGTTAGATTGCCGGCCACGTGCACTCCTCAAACATTCAGTTACACTTTTTAATTTTAACAACGGTCAATCCGGCAGTATATCGTAAAAATACATCATTGCATCGGATCGGGTAACAATACCGATCACATCCCCTTTATCCACCACGGGGAGACGGCCTATATCATATTTTACCATCAAACGGGCAGCATACATAGGGCTCTTTTCAGGAGAAACGGTTATGACATCCGTACTCATGAATGCCTTGACCGGAAATTTGAACTGGGACGGTTTTTTTATTTTATGAAAATCTCGTCTTGAAAGTATTCCGACAATTTTATAATCATCTACAACCGGGAAACCAGTACATCCTTTTTGTCGCAAAAGAGCGGCGGCTTCTTCCATACTAATATGCTGAGGCACGGTAGTCACAGGAAAAGACATTAAATCGCTGATTTGAACAGATGTCTCCTGATTGCCCTTAATCAATTCCATAATCATTGTTTCAACAGTATTCGGATTCACTGATCTAAGCAGAGCAGAGCCCGCACGCGGGTGTCCCCCACCCCCCAAACTTCTCATTATGGTCCCCATATGAATATCATCAATATTACTTCGGCCGATAACGATACATTTGCTGCGTTCCTTATTGGAAAAAATTCCAAAAGCGGCATCAACGTTTAATATTTCCCGATACATACGAACCACTATGGAAAGGCTGGCGACATGACCGTCAATAAATAGTTTGCCAAAGCCGACATGAAATCCGTTCAGTATCACCCTGGATTCAGACCGAAGCATATCAAAAAGTATTTTCTTTTGTTTTACACCATAGGCCTGATGCAAAAAAGAAGATACAATGTTTAAATCAGCATTTTGTTCCAGAAGATAAGCTGCCGCACGTGCGTCTTCAGCCTTGGTTGAGGGAAAAGATAGACTCCCTGTGTCTTCATACAAGCCCATTAAAAACAGAGTTGCCTGAATAGGGGTTAAAAATTTTTTTTCCTTTTTCAACTGCCTTACCAGAAGAGTAATCGCAGCCCCTGTATCCTCAATACATTCCCAGTCAGATTTTATATTTCCCCCATCCAGGTGGTGATCCCAAACGATGATTTCAATATCATCATTTTTTGATATTTTCTCTAATCCGTCAAGACGATTCCAGCGGTTTGCATCTACAACAACAAGACCTTCAACCGCTTGAAGATCAATTTCATCAACCCTGTTTGTGACAAATATATCTTTGTGAATCGACAGAAAAGCCCTGACATTTGGATTTATACTTCTTGGAATGACCGGAACAGCATCAGGATAAAGAATCGTCGCTGCAACTACAGAAGCAAAGGCATCGAAATCAGTCCCCTTGTGGGTAGTTATTATTTTCATGAAAACTCCATTTTGAGGAATAAGAAAAAAATAGACAAAACAGGTTCTCATCTGAAAGCACCACGTAATACAACGTCAAAGACAAACAGAATTGTTCAGTCTATTTTACTTTGGTTCCTAATCTGCCTGCTTTAGTTCTTAGCATCAATAATTTTTGGACTCTCCAGTTCCACCTGGCAATCGTTACCGGTTTTATTTTTATCGTGAGCCAACCTGAGCAAAGAACCGGCCTTTTGATTGTACTCAAGCTCCAATCGGCATTTCTCAATCTCAGCCCTGCTCTCGATAACCTTTCTCGCTAAAAGATACCGGAGATAAATACTCCAGACCACAATGCCCGAGATCAATATCACTGCTGATAAAAAGACCCATTTATAACGGGAAAATGTTTCAGCTCCGACTCTCCCTGCATAAGCTATAAAATTGGGAACAACCCAGTAGGAGAAAACCGCTAAAAACAACAAAAACCCAATGGTAAAAATATTAAAGCGGCTGATTGTGGAAATAATTTTTTCAAAGCGGGTTTCGCAGCGGACTTCGGACATCCCTGATTCCATGTCTCGCTTTTCTTCTCCATAAAAAAGCGATGTATACGCCTTTACAATAAACGCCAATAATAGTACTATACCGACAGGAATGCCGACCGCTGCAGCAAACCATGCCCTGAATGGAAACTCAACATTTCTGGTGCTGAGCTTAACTTTATACTGTTCAATAGGCCCAAAGGTTTGTTCAAAATGATATTTATTAAATTCGCTAAGACTGCTGCCGTCTGTTTCATAAATGACGTTATTATTTGTATCGACTATATGCAGCCGAGACTTGTGCCCGGATTTAATTGCAGCAACTGCAAAAATTTCCAGCTCCATCAGAAAAAGAGCAACGGAAAAAATTATAATTAGTTTCTTGTTTTCTCTGAGCGAAGATGCAATAATATTTGTTTTTGACATTAATTTTTCCTGTGGTTTTAGGAGTTATCAGCGCAAAATAAAATATGCGCCGCATATACAGATTTTCAGATAAATATCGGCCTTATATAGGCACTGGTCAGCTTCTTATCAGGCTGGTTCGCATACACTCTAAGAACTCGAAAATAATAAACTGTTCAAGACAGCTTCTTAAGCCGTTATTTAACATAAAGTTGATGAAATGTACATAATCAAAAAAGCTGTTTGAAAACATTCAATTTTGCTTGCGATGCGGTTTCCATGCCGCACCAGCTGCGCAGGCAGGGATTGTGAAAGTTTTAATCCTCAAGTACTTAATCATAAGCTGAAGACTATCATAGTGAGACGCATGAACAAGCTAATCATATCGATACTTGGAGATGATCGTCCAGGAATAATCGCCGCTGTTTCCAGGGTCTTATTTCAACAGGACTGTAACATTGAAAACGTCAGCCAAACTATTCTTCAGTCTGAATTTTCAGCGATATTTATCTTATCCGTACCCGAAGGCTTGACAATCGACGAACTTAACAGGCATCTGAATAAAAAATTATCACCGCTTAATCTTTATTTCCATGTAAAAAAGCTGTCTAAAAATAAAGAAAATGCCGCTAAGCCCGAAGATAGCGAACCATTTGTTATTACAACTATCGGACCGGATCGCAAAGGGCTTGTCGCTGAAATTACAAAGGTGATTGCCGATTATAATGTCAATGTGACAAATCTCAAAGCCGTCTTTAAGGGCGGAGATGTACCGGGCAACAATATAATGATTTATGAAGTGGATATTCCAATTACTACGAATCAGAATAAATTTTGTACAGAGTTAAGGCAAAAGGCACAATCTCTTAATTTAGATGTCACTATTCAGCACCGCAATATATTCATGGCCTTGAACAGGATATAAGATTTAAGAAACAGCCGGACTTAAACTCATTTTAACCGCCTCCAGTAAATATAGCGGCTTAAACCTAAATTGAAACAGATAATGAAAACGGACTGTCAGTATGCTTAGCAACAAAGAGATTGTTTCTACTTTAGAAATGCTCAAAAACGAAAATTTAGATGTGCGGACGGTTACTTTGGGAATAAATCTGTTTGACTGCATCAGCCATAACCTTAAAAGAGCGCAGGAGAAAATCCGGACAAAAATTTTAAAACAAGCCGGAAATCTTGTAAATACCTGTAATCAGGTAGGTGATAAATATGGCATACCGGTTGTAAACAAGCGTATTGCTGTCAGCCCGATTGCAGTTGTAGGAGCCCCTTTTACCTCAAAGGAACTGGTTGAAATAGCCAAAACACTTAATAAAAGCGCCGAAGAGGTAAATATTGATTTTATCGGCGGGTTTTCCGCACTTGTTGAAAAAGGAATTGCCAACTGCGATATGGCTCTGATTCAGGCTATTCCCAGGGCACTGGCTGAAACTCAGCGGGTATGCGCATCGGTAAACGTTGCTTCCACCCGTGCAGGAATCAACATGAATGCTGTATCGCTTATGGGTAAAACCATAAAAAAGGCCGCGGCTTTGACATCCGGCCAGGAAGGGCTTGCTTGCACTAAACTATGTGTTTTTGCAAATATCCCCCAGGATGTTCCTTTCATGGCGGGTGCCTACCTTGGAATCGGCGAACCAGATACAGTTATCAATGTAGGAATAAGCGGTCCAGGAGTTATTAAAAAGGCTGTGGATAGAGCTCTATTGGCTGATCCGAACCTGGATCTTGGCAAAATTTCCGAACTTATCAAACGAACCGCTTACAAGGTTACCCGTTTGGGAGAATTGATCGGCAGAGAGGTGGCTGAAATGCTGAATATCCGGTTTGGTGTTGTAGACCTTTCTCTGGCGCCGTCTCCAAAAGTAGGTGACAGTGTAGGCGAAATATTCCAAAGCCTGGGGCTTTTAAATATAGGCGTGCCAGGGACAACCGCTGCACTTGCTCTTTTAAATGATGCTGTCAAAAAAGGAGGCGCTTTTGCCAGTTCACATGTCGGCGGCTTAAGCGGCGCATTTATACCTGTCAGTGAGGACTTAAATATTTCAGATGCTGCCGACTCGGGTCATTTATCACTTGAAAAACTTGAAGCCATGACCAGTGTCTGCTCCGTAGGCCTGGACATGGTTGCCATACCTGGAGATACTTCTGCAGATACAGTGGCTGCCATTATTGCCGATGAAATGGCAATCGGAGTTATCAACAACAAAACAACCGCAGCACGTCTGATACCGGTCCCGGGAAAAAAGGCCGGAGACAGCGTTTTTTTTGGCGGTCTTTTAGGCAAAACAACAATTATCAAGGTGAATAATGCACAAGGGGATAACCGGTTTGTCCGGTTGGGAGGCCCTATTCCCGCTCCTATTCAGAGCCTGAAAAATTAGCCCGCATATCTATGTCGGACTGTTGATATTCTAAGAATACATATTGAAAAAACAATCTCATCCCGACAATAAATTGTCAGGATATTTTCTCGAATGTCCCTAAGGGGGACAAAACGATGGTTCCCCCAACTCGTGGATATGCCCGTCATGAACTATTATTGCAGACCGATTGCCTCTAACCTATTAATAAGATTGACCCAAAAATGTAAATTCCTATAATATTAAATTGCAAGCAACTATTAAAAGTGCTAAATTCAACATAATCAATATATTACGTTTTTTCAGCAAGATCCTCAATATATAAGAAAAAATCTAATCCTGTAAGAAAAGCCCGCTGAATTCACCAGACTGCCACAAGAGCATCTCGAACAGGAAAGGAGCCGCAAATATGAGTATAACCGATTCCACACACTCCTCCGATTTCATACGAAATATAATCGCCGAAGACTTGAGAAACAACAAAAATGAAGGTCGAATCGTTACCCGGTTTCCACCGGAACCGAACGGTTATCTGCATATAGGACATGCCAAGTCAATCTGCCTTAACTTTGGCATTGCCGCTGAAAATAAAGGCGGTATTTGCAATCTGCGCTTTGATGATACAGACCCGATTAAAGAAGAAGTTGAATATGTAGAGTCAATAAAAAAAGATGTACAATGGCTTGGATTTGACTGGAATGACCGGTTATTCTATGCATCTGACTACTTTGAGCAGCTTTATCAATATGCGGTTCAGTTAATCAAAGCTGAAAAGGCTTATGTTTGCAGCTTGACCGCACAGGAAATCAAAGAGTACCGCGGCACCTTGACGGAACCAGGCAGGGAAAGCCCTTTTCGTATACGTTCTGTAAAAACTAATCTTGACCTGTTTGAACAGATGCGGGCTGGAGAGTTTGAAGATGGGACCCACGTTCTTCGGGCAAAAATTGATATGAAATCTCCTAATTTAAATATGCGGGATCCGGTTATCTACAGGATTAAAAAGGTACCGCATCACAGAACGGGCAACAAATGGTGTATTTACCCCATGTACGATTTTGCCCATTGCCTTTCGGACTCAATTGAAGGGGTCACACATTCTATCTGCACGCTGGAATTTGAAAACAACAGGCCCTTGTACCACTGGTTCCTTGATCAGCTGGATGTGGATTGTCATCCGCAACAGATAGAATTCGCGCGCCTTAATCTCAGCCATACTTTAATGAGCAAGCGAAAACTCGGTGAGCTGATAGATCAGGGAATTGTCAGCGGGTGGAATGATCCAAGACTCCCGACATTAATAGGCTTGCGCAGACGCGGCTATACGCCTGAGGCAATCCGGAACTTTTGCGAGCGTATAGGGGTAGCTAAAAGAGATAGTATGGTCGATATAGCACTGCTCGAACACTGCCTGAGAGAAGACCTGAATCGTAGATCACCGCGGGTTATGGGGGTACTGCATCCACTTCGGGTCGTCATAGATAACTATCCGGAAGGTAAGACAGAAGAGCTGGAAGCCATTAACAATCCTGAAGATCCAGGCATGGGAACAAGAAAGGTTCCTTTTTCGCGTGTGCTGTACATAGAACAAGAAGATTTTCGTGAAGATCCGCCTAAAAAATTTTTTCGTCTGGCACCCGGACGTGAGGTACGGCTGAGATATGCTTATTATATTACATGCTCAGAAGTAGTGAAAGATGAACGGACCGGAGAGGTGATTGAACTTCACTGCACCTATGATCCTGAAACACGGGGCGGCTTTTCTTCTGATAGACGTAAGGTCAAAGGAACATTGCACTGGCTTTCGGCTGCCCACAGCCTTGAAGCTGAAGTTCGCCTGTACGATCATCTTTTCACAAAAGCAGATCCAGACAATGCACCAGGTGATGAAAATGATGATTCTGATTTTAAAACCTTTTTGAACCCAAACTCCCTGAAAATTTTAACATCTTGCCGTGTTGAACCGAGTCTGGCAAATGCAAAACCGACAACTACATACCAGTTTGAGAGGCTGGGCTATTTTTGCATCGATTCAGTCGACTCTACTGATAAAGCGCTTGTATTTAACCGTACGGTGTCGTTAAGAGATTCATGGGCAAAAATCGAGAAAAACCGTAAAAAAATTGGGACGAACTTACAATCTTAGAACCTGTCTGTTTAAAATTAAGTCAGCCGGCAGTAACAATTAATCTTGATACCTAAATCCTGCATTCAGTTTTCGCGAAATGATTATATC
>CAZRLQ010000008.1:0-20649 GCA_964600725.1 uncultured Desulfobacterales bacterium | reverse complement strand
CCCAAAATATTCCTTTCTGAAGTAAGAAATGGAGTAGTACCGCTTACTGTCTGGACATATAAAGAAGTTGGGCATAATCAAGAAGCAAAACGTGAAGTCAGAGGCATTTTTGAGGAAGCAATATTCACAAGCCCAAAACCAGTACGCTATCTTAGACGTATAATACATATAGGTTCAGATAAAGATGACATTATTTTAGACTTCTTCTCCGGCTCCTGTACCACCGCACACGCAGTTCTCAACCTCAACAAAGAAGACAACGGCAACCGCAAATTCTTAATGGTCCAGCTCCCCGAACCATGCGCTGAAAATTCAGAAGCTTTTAAAGCAGGTTATAAGACCATCGCTGACATCGGCAAAGAACGTATCCGCCGGGTTATAAAAAAGATCGAAAAAGAACGAGATGAACAATTGGATTTTGGAGAGCCCAAGCAGGATCTCGGCTTCAAAGTATTCAAGCTCGACAAATCCAATTTTAAAATATGGGACGGCAATATTGCAAACAAACCGATCCAGGAGCAGCTTGAGCTTGCCATTGACCATATTGACCCGAACAGCAGGGAAGAAGACATCCTCTATGAAATCCTTCTCAAGTCCGGTTTTGAACTGACAACACCTGTTGAAAAACTGACTGTTGCAGGCAAAAAGGTTTACTCTGCCGCCGAAGGCGCCCTTCTTATATGCCTTGAAAAGAACCTCACAAAAGAGCTTATCCGTGCAATTGCCGAAAAGGAGCCGCACAGAGTTGTATGCCTGGATTCCGGTTTTAAAGGCAATGACCAGTTAAAAACAAATGCCGTGCAGATAATGAAATCATTTAAAGTCGAAAGTTTCAGGACGGTCTGACCATGAAGTTCAAATTTGACGCAAAACAGCAATATCAGCTTGACGCCATAGATGCAGTTGTCGATCTTTTTGACGGCCAGCCATTGAGCAAAGGTTCATTTGAACTTACTCTCAGCGGGTCCTTCATGAGCGCTTCTCAAGCCCTGACGCATCTTGGCGTCGGCAATCACCTTGAACTGAAAAATGATGAAATAAACAGCAATCTGAAAAAAATACAAAAGCGAAACAATATTACCCGCCGGACCGACATTAAAACAGAAGGTCTGAACTTTGCCGTTGAAATGGAAACCGGCACCGGCAAGACTTATGTTTACCTGCGAACCCTTTTTGAATTGAATGATAAATACGGTTTCAAAAAGTTTATTATTGTTGTTCCATCTGTTGCCATACGGGAGGGTGTGCTCAAATCAATTCAAATTATGAAGGAGCATTTTCAGGACCTTTATAACAATATCCCGTTTAATCACTTTGTATATGATTCAAAAAGGGTTAATGAGCTGCGGGGTTTTGCCGCTGCAAATGAAATGCAGATAATGATTATCAACATAGATTCGTTCAATAAAAAGGCAAACAATATCATTCATGATCTGCGTGATAAAATGGGCGGCAGAAAACCGATAGAATTTATCCGGGCTGCAAATCCCATTGTGATTATGGATGAGCCTCAAAACATGGAAAGCGCAAAGGCAAAAGAGGCCATCGCATCCTTAAACCCGCTCTGCACCCTTCGTTACTCAGCAACCCATAGAGACAAGTATAATCTTATTTATCAGCTTGATCCGGTTGACGCATTTCAGATGAGGCTTGTAAAAAAAATATCTGTTGCGCCGGTTCTTGCTGAAAACAATGCCAATGCGGCTTTTATCAAAGTGAACAATATTACAAACAAAAACGGCAGATTCAGTGTGAACCTGACTATCCATAAACAGACAGATGACGGACCGAAACCCGCAAAAGTTACAGTCAAACAGGATGATGACCTTTTTATCAAATCCAATGAACGGGAAATGTATCAAAGCGGTTTTATTGTTACCGAAATTAATGCCCGGCCCGGAATGGAATATGTAAATTTTTCAAATGGAATCAGACTGGCCCTTGGTGAAGAGCAGGGAGGATCCAGGGATGATATTATAAAAGAACAGATACGGGAAACAATAAAAGCGCACTTTGAAAAGGAAGCTCAGGTTATGGATTCGGGGATAAAGGTGCTTTCCCTGTTTTTTATAGATAAGGTTGCAAATTATCGTGTCTATACTGACAGCGGATATGAAAACGGTATTTATGCGAAATGGTTTGAAGAAATTTATACCAGGGTTGCCGAAGAATACAGGACGCTGTTTAACCGGGAGATTCTTCCTGCCGGTAAAGTCCATAATGGATATTTTTCCAGAGACAAAAAAGGTGAAAAAGGAAAATTTGCCGATACAAGCGGAAAAACAGCAAAGGATGAAGACACATACAGCCTCATTATGAAAGACAAAGAGAAACTTCTCAGTCTTGATATCCCCTTGAGATTCATTTTTTCACACTCAGCGCTGCGTGAAGGCTGGGACAATCCAAATGTTTTTCAAATATGCACATTAAGCAGTTCAACATCAGTTATAAAGAAAAGGCAGGAGATCGGTCGCGGCATGAGGCTTCCTGTAAATCAGAACGGTGAACGTATCCGGGACGAATATTTAAATAACCTCGTTGTTGTGGCTAATGAGAGTTACGATGAATTTGCCGCTTCGCTTCAGAGAGAATTTGAAGAAGACTGCGGAGTTGTTTTTGGCAGGCTTCCTATAGATGCATTTGTTGGCATCAAGTTTGTGCGTGACGAAAAAGAAATTATAATAGATGAAAAACAATCTGAAAGAATCTGGAATAAAATAAAAAATCAGACTCTTATCGAAGATGATGGATTAATCAAAAAACAGTTCAATGAAGCCGTAGAAAATAAGACCTTTGATGTTGATGACGAGTTCAAGGCAGTTAAGCTTGAAATTGTAAAAACAGTCGAAAAGTATCAGATTGAGAAACATATTGAAGACCACAGCAAGAATATAAAAGGCAGGATTAATGAAAAGGTGCTTCTTGATCCTGAGTTTGAGCGGTTCTGGAATACAATAAACAGAAAAACGATATACTCGGTAAACTATTCTACAAAAAAACTGGTCAAGAAAGCTTCTTCTGCCATTATGAAAATGGAAAAAATCAATCCTCCTAAAATTCGCACTTCAATGGCTGATATTGAAGTTTCAGATAAGGGCGTAAACGCAACACTTGTAAGAACACCAACGACCGCTTATGCGGCAAGATTTACACGTGTTCCGGACATTCTAACATATATTCAGGGCAAAACAGAATTAACCCGAAACACAATTTATGAAATTCTTGTAAAATCAAAACGGCTTGATGACTTTCAGATAAACCCTCAGCAGTTTATGGATTCTGTTGTGAAAGAAATCAGGACTGTTCTGAATTATATGATTATCGAGGGTATCAAATATGAAAGACTGGAGGGTATTACCTATGAAATGTCGAGGCTGAGGGATGATGCCCGTAAATTGAACTTTTCCAGAGAACGTATAGTTCCAACAGATAAATCGGTTTATAATTATATTCTGTATGATTCAGGCGTTGAGAAAAATTTTGCTGAGGGTTTGGAAGCATTAAAAGACGTAAAATATTTCATTAAGCTTCCAGGATGGTTTCAGGTACCCACACCTATTGGCAGCTATAATCCAGACTGGGCAATATTAAGAAAAAACGGCGATATAGTTTATATGATACGGGAAACAAAAGCCACAAAAGACCAGATGCATCTGCGTGGTTTTGAAACTGCAAAGATTAAATGCGGAGCAAGACATTTTGAAACAATCGGTGTTGATTATGATGTGGCGACATCAATTTCTGATGCGAATTTATAAAAAATTAAGGTTCGGATCATCTGCAAAGGCAAGGGTCGCCTACCGGTCTTTTCCGGAGGGATCAAAGGCTTGATAAAATCCAATTGCCCGTCAGTCAGGCCGGCCGGGTATGGGACCCGTTCGTTACAGAAACCAGGGCTGTACATTCTTTGTTCAAGAATGCGGGGCAAACATGTCGGGAGCACGGATTCTGCCAGCACTAATAAAACGTGAAAGCAGGAATTACAAAAAAGCAGTTGATTTAGCAATTGCTAATGTAGTAGTAGAAATCTTAAATTAGCACCCTTTGAGCGGACTTTCAGGTTATAACTAGAGCCTCTTGCAGAAAAGTCGCAGCCCACTGATTTTATTAAGGCAGCCTATTTTTTACTACCAATAATTTCAATATGATAAATGATGAATAAAGGAATTTTAGCTATTTATAAAAATGAACTTCCTGGCACCGCTTCATTTTCATTCTTTGTTGTGCCCACTGAGGCATGATAGTTCGTAGGGGCGATAAAACAATAACCCTGTGACAGATGGAAATTCCTATACGTTTGAATAATGGTCAACCACCCAGCTAAAGACTGCGGGGCTTGAAGGGAAATTTTCAAGCCCGGTTGATTAGCCTGAGCTCTTTGAGAGCTTCGTTACACTGGAATACCTAATCAGCCTGGTGTACTCCACATGCTCCGGGCACTGAGGCCGGTGATTAAACATTTCTGAGGGCAGGAAAAGTGTTGCCGGCACAAAACCCTTTGTAACACTGGCAAAGTGGATCACTCGTATATGCGAGGGCAGACCTTGAAAGTGTCTGCCAAAATTAACATCGAGTGGTGATTCATCCCCGAAGCAGAAGACTTCGGGGTTTTCTCACCGCAAGGGCTATAAATTTGTGCGGAAAGGGCAGGGGATGTTCGCGAATCCTCCCCTGCATCTTTATGCTTTGCAACCAAATGTAATTGATTTAAGGAGAAACAGATGGATCTTAATACATTAATTTATGAAAAATCAGGTGGTGTTGCTGTTGTTACAGTTAACAGACCAAAAAGCATGAATGCGATTAATGAGGAGCTGGTAAAAGAACTTGACAGAGTTGTTGATGATATTGCCGAAGATGATGATATAGGGGTTGCGATAATTACAGGCAGTGAAAAGGTATTTGCCGCCGGCGCCGATATCAAGGAGATCGGAGGGCTTAAATCACCGGTTGATGCTCATCGGATTGTTTCTTTAATCCAATATGTATTTGATAAAATAGAAAGAATGCCAAAACCTTTTATTGCAGCGGTAAGCGGTCTGGCACTGGGAGGAGGCTGTGAGTTGAGTATGGCTTGTGATATTAGAATTGCCGCTGAAAATGCCAGGTTCGGCCAGCCTGAAATAAAAATCGGTGTAATTCCCGGAGGAGGGGGAACCCAGAGACTTGCACGGCTTATCGGTCTTGGCCGCGCCAAGGAGATGCTCTTTACCGGTGATCCGATCGATGCCGAAGAGGCTTACCGGATCGGTCTTGTAAACAAGGTGGTCCCCGGTGAATCATTGATGGATGAAACCAGGAAAATGGCTTCCAAGTTTTTAAAACAGCCGGGTTTTGCATTGAAGATCACAAAAATGCTGCTGAATGACGGTATCAACATGGATCTCAGATCAGCTCTCTCTCTGGAAACCCGTTGTTTTGAACTCCTCTTCGCAACTGAGGACCAAAAGGAAGGAATGCGGGCCTTTATCGAAAAAAGAAAGCCGAATTTTAAAGGCCGGTAATCCAGCGCCGGGCGTTTGGGAGATCGTCTATAATCTCAAATATATGGATGAAACACAAAATGTATAAAAAAAGAAAACTCGGAAGGGGTGTAACTGTGGCAGGGGCCGGCATGTCGAAATTCGGCATGTTTAAGGATAAAGATTCAAAGGATCTGTTTGCTGAAGCATTTAATAAAATGGCTTCTTCAGTAGATAAGGGGTTTGATCCCAATGATATCGATGCCTTCTACCTGGGAAATTTTACCAACGATTTTTTTGTGCGCCAGGCACATTGGGGACCGATAATATCCGATCTGATCGGAATCGCTCCAAAGCCTGCGACCAGAACTGAAGGGGCCTGCGCATCGAGTGCGCTTGCTTTCAGGGAGGGTGTTTTTGCGGTAGCTTCGGGATTTTATGATATTGTTCTGGTCGGTGGTCTTGAAGAAATGTCAAAATGTTCTACGTCAGAGGTTGCTGAAGGTTTGGCCATGGGCACAGTTCCTTATGAGGGAAATATAGGATTTACTTTCCCGGGTGTTTTTGGGGTCCTGGCAACAGCTTATTTTGAAAAATATGGTGCTTCCCGCGAACATCTAATGAATGTAACCATAAAGAGCCATAATAATGCTGCTTTAAACCCTAAAGCACAATTTAACCTTTCTATTGGCGACATAATGAACGGTAAGATCAAACGCAGCAGGGAAAAAGGACTTTCTTTGCCGAAATGGAAAGATGAAAAAGATTTCTTGCGCGATCCGGCTGCCAACCCACCGGTTGCCTGGCCAATGCATCTTTACGATTGCTGCCCAATAA
The DNA here is from genome assembly GCA_964600725.1 of uncultured Desulfobacterales bacterium. Classification (GTDB taxonomy): domain Bacteria; phylum Desulfobacterota; class Desulfobacteria; order Desulfobacterales; family CAZRLQ01; genus CAZRLQ01. The sequence continues at coordinate 14,350 of CAZRLQ010000008.1, read as the reverse complement.
GTGATGGCGCCAGCTGCATGCTGCTGGTTGCCGAGGAAATTGCAAAAAATTTTACAGATGATCCATTACATGTCGTTGGAATCGGTCAGGGAAGCGGCAAGGGACTTCACGCTGTTTCATCCCTGACCTCTTTTGAAGCGACAAAATATGCCGCCAATGAGGCTTACGGCATGTCCGGTCTTAAACCTGAAGATATACAATTTGCCGAAGTGCATGACTGTTTTTCCATTGCCGAGATTATTCATATCGAAGATCTTGGATTTTTTAAACCCGGTGAAGGGTACAGAGCTGTGCAAGAAGGTTTAACCCGTCTGGATGGATCAAAGCCTGTCAATACTTCAGGAGGGTTAAAGTGCAAAGGACATCCGGTAGGAGCAACAGGTATCGGTCAGCTTTTTGAAATCTGGGAACAATTAAGAAATAATGCCGGCCAAAGGCAGGTGCCTGCAGACAATTTGCGAATAGGAGCGGCCCACAATCTCGGAGGAACTGGCGGGACTTGCACGTTTACTATTCTTGAAAGGAGATAAGCAATGGAAGCCAGGAATTTTAGTGATATTTCCTATGAGCAATATCTTAATGAAGGAAAACTTATGGGATCCAGATGTAAAAGATGCTCCGCTCTTTATACACCTCCCCGCTCAATCTGTATAAAATGCCATGGGTATGATATGGAATGGGTTGAGATGCATGGCAAAGGCAAACTTGTTGCATTTACCTGTATAAGTATCGGTCCTCCTTTTATGGCTGACGAAGGTTTTAACAGAAATAATCCTTACTGTGTGGGTGTTGTTGAGCTGGAAGAAGGGACAAGGGTTGATGCCCGTATTGAAGATATCGATACACTGAATCCTGAATCAATAAAGATAGGAATGCCTCTTAGTGCAAAATTTCTCTATAAAGAAGAGGGAAAACATCTAAAGACATATCTTGCATTTAAACCAAGTTGAGCAATTAGCTGTTAGCCATTAGCAGTTGGTTTTGAAAAATCAGGGTACCGTATTTAATTGCGCTAATTAGAAATAACACCCAATGGGTGAAAGTTTTTAAGTAATTTCTCAAAAAAAATCGGGCAGCGGTGGGGAAATTCCCTTCTGCTTCCCCCTTTGAAAAAGAGGGAAGCAGAAGGATGCCCGAACTTATTGAGAAGTTATGTTTTTAATAGTAAAATATCTTGTAATCATTAAACTAATAGTCAGATGTTAGAGGCTGATCGCTCAATTTAGGAAAGATAAGGTTTAGGTGAATCGTGATGCTCGACAATTTACAATGTTCGGATATTTCTGAAGACATGTGGGCCGCAATTGACAAGATCATAACTGATAACAAAGCAGTTCCGGGTGCGCTGATAACTGTTTTGAGAGAATGCCAGAATCTGGTCGGATATCTTCCGGTTGAACTCTTGACCCGTATAGGCACAGGTCTTAATCTGCCCTTAAGTGAGGTTTACAGTGTCGCCTCATTTTATTCAGTCTTTTCTTTGAAGCCTAAAGGCCGGCATGTCATTAAAGTCTGTTTGGGAACAGCATGCTATGTCAAAGGCATTAAAGAAGTATTGAGCTGTATAGACAGAGAATACCGCCTCAAAGAAGGTGATACTACTAAAGACAGGCGCTTCTCTTTAGAGAGTGTGAGGTGTCTTGGATCTTGCGGACTTGCTCCGGTAATGGTTATTGATAATGATATTTACGGCCATATAAAATCAGACAAAATTAAAGAAATTTTTGAAAAGTATAAGTAATCAGCATCTTATCTTCCCCGCCGGGGAGACCCCCTTCCTGAGCAAAACGAAGGAAGGGGATGAATCGGCATTGCGTGTCGGGATGGACACGTTTCAGGCTTTTGACCTGATAGAAGCCCCTCTTTGATTCTTTGATTCAGGAGGAGAGCCGAATTTACCGAGAAATTACGTCGGATTTTTCGGCAAGTGTGAATTCATTTGAAGTCAAAAAAAACTTAGGTTTGGATTAGATTATGGATAAGGCGAGAATTCAATTGATGCTATGCGATGGCACGGCTTGCAGGGCGTTAGGAAGTAATATCTTTCGAGATGAACTCGCAAGGGAGCTTGAAAGAAAGAAATTAGATAAAGAGATAAAAATTGTTGAAACGGGGTGCAGTGGATTTTGCGGTGTCGGACCTGTAATGCTGGTTCAGCCCGAGGATATTTTTTACCAGAACCTTAAACCAAAAGATGTTCAAGAGCTTGTTGAGGAGCATTTTCTTAAGGGCCGTCCTGTGAAAAGGCTTTTATATACAAAACCGGCATCGAGTGAAACCATTCCAAAAGTAAACGAAATTCCTTTTTTTTCACACCAGTTGTTTCGAGTCTTGCGAAATGCCGGTGTCATCGATCCTGAGGAGATAGATGAATACATCGGCAGAGACGGTTATTTTGGAGCGGCCAAAGCTTTAAAGGATATGACATCCGGACAGGTCATAGATGAAATAAAGACTTCGGGACTAAGGGGCAGGGGAGGTGCAGGGTTCCCGACGGGTTTAAAATGGGAGCTTGCCGCTGAAAATTCAGGAGATATTAAGTATGTTCTTTGCAATGCTGATGAAGGCGACCCTGGTGCTTTTATGGATAGAAACGTTCTCGAAGGAGATCCCCATTCGATTCTTGAAGGGATGCTGATTGCCGCAAAAGCTATTAATGCAAGACAGGGATATATTTACTGCCGCACCGAGTATCCTCTCGCGATTCGTCGTTTAAATATTGCGATTAAGCAGGCCAGGGGTTACGGGCTTTTGGGAAAAGATATTCTTGGAACCGGTTTTGATTTTGATATCGAAATTTATCAGGGAGCCGGAGCTTTTGTTTGCGGGGAAGAAACAGCACTGATGAGATCTGTTGAGGGAAAAAGAGGGGTTCCAAGACCCAGGCCTCCCTTTCCATCCGAAAAAGGGTTATGGGAGAAGCCGACAGTATTAAACAATGTTGAAACACTTGCCAATGTTCCACAGATTATATTGCGGGGCGCTAAATGGTTTGCAGGTGTTGGAACTGAAATGAGCAAAGGAACAAAAGTTTTTTCCCTTTCCGGAGATATAATAAATATCGGTCTGGCTGAGGTTCCTATGGGAACGACTTTGAGAAGACTTGTTTACGATATCGGAGGGGGCATTCCAAAGAAAAAGAAATTCAAAGCCGTTCAGTTGGGAGGTCCTTCAGGCGGATGCGTGCCTGAACAATACTTGAATGTCCCGGTTGATTATGAGGAGATCGCCAAAGTTGGTGCAATCATGGGATCAGGCGGTGTAATTGTCATGGATGAAAATACATGCATGGTTGATATGGCCCGTTTTTTTTTGAATTTCATTCGTGATGAATCATGCGGCAAGTGTACGCCCTGTCGTGATGGAATACCCTGCCTTTTACAAATACTCAATAGAATTTGTGATGGAAAAGGAAAACCTGAAGATATAGAATCACTGGAAGATATCTCTAAGATTATAAAAAGTTCCGCATTATGCGGTTTGGGCCAGACAGCTCCAAACCCGATCTTATCAACCTTGCGACATTTTAAAGATGAATATATTGCACATATTTACGAAAAAAAATGTCCTGCAAAAAAATGTATCGCTCTGTTAAGATTTGAAATAGATCCAGATCTGTGCACAAAATGCGGCCTCTGTTTTAAAAATTGTCCTGCAGAAGCGATTATGTGGAAGAAAAAAGAGACTGCCAGAATAGACAAAGACAAGTGTATAAAGTGTATGACCTGCTTTGAAGTTTGTAAATTCGGAGCTATTAACTGAAAAGGAGTATTTGGTTATGATATCAGCATTTATGTTTATGGGAGGATTGGGTCTTGTTGTAGGAATCGTATTGGCATTTGCATCAAAGATATTTTATGTTTACGTTGATCCAAAAATACTTGCTGTTGAAGATGCATTGCCCGGCGCCAATTGCGGAGGGTGCGGTCTGCCGGGATGCAGCGCTAATGCCGAAGCAATTGTTGCAGGAACCGCTTCGCCTAATTCGTGTGTTGCAGGAGGACCCGAACTTGCTGATACGATTGCAGCTATTTTAGGTGTCACCGTTGAGGCAAAAGAGCCGGATATCGCAAAACTGGGTTGTACTTACGGCTTGCAGGAAGCAGATATTAAATATATATATGAAGGTCTGAGCGACTGCCGGGCCGCAGCGCTTTTGAGCGGCGGAATGAAGGTCTGTGATATCGGATGCCTTGGGCTGGGCAGTTGTGCGGAAGCCTGTCCATTTGATGCCATTACAATCGGTCCCCGGAATCTTCCGGTTGTAGATGAAAAGCGTTGTACAGGATGTGGAACCTGCGAAAGAGTCTGTCCGAAACATATTATCAGCCTTTCTTCCGTTACAAGGCGTATTTTGCAGGAATATACGACTGATGAGTGTACAACCCCCTGTCAGCGCGCTTGTCCCGCAGGAATTGATATATCTGAATATATAAAACAGATAATGCTTGGGGATTATCATCGTTCTGTTCAAGTCATCAAGGAGCGGAATCCATTTCCAACGGTAATCGGAAGGATATGTCCCCGTTTTTGTGAAAATGACTGCCGTCGCCAGTATGTCGATGAGCCGGTAGCTATAAACTTTTTAAAAAGATTTGTCGCTGACTATGAAAAAGAAAATGATAGCAGAATTTTGCCTTTTAAAGCACCTGACACCGGTCGAAAAATCGCTGTGATTGGTGGAGGGGTTGAAGGGTTGTCGGCTGCATATTTTGCGGCCCGCCTCGGACATGAGCCCACGGTTTTTGAAGCAAAATCAAAATTAGGAGGCCTGCTGAGAACAGCGATTGCCAGGTACCGGCTTTCAGAGGAGATTCTTGACTGGGATATCGATGGCATACTCGAGATGGGGGTAAAGGTTCAGACAGAGACGATATCGGGAAAAGATTTTACTATCGATTCGCTTTTTGGGCAGGATTTCAAGGCCGTTATTGTAGCTTCCGGAGGGTGGGACAGCCGGCTTACCCGCAAGGTCGATTTTGATATGGAAGAAACGATTCCAGACACCTGTCTGCTTATTGACTTTATAAAATCCGATCCGGACGTTCGGAAGAAAATTTCCGGATTGTCCGATCTGGTTATTGCAGGAGGAGGAAAGTTAGCACTTGAAGCCGCGGATATTTGTAAAAAATCAGGTATAAAAAAGGTAACTATCATGCTCAGGGAGAATTTGGAAGAAAGCTCTTTGAATACCGACGAAATTGATAGAGTTGCCGGAGATGGCATAAATATCATATTTAATGCAGCGGTCTGCCGTCTTGTCGGCAAAGAAAACCATCTGACAGAAGTAGAATATATAGATCTCGAATCGTCGGCAAAAACTATGGTTCCTGCAAAATATCTGATTATCGGATCAGGACGATTCCCGGAATTTATCTTTGTTAGATCCGAAACCGATGATGAAGAAACAGTTGAGTTGGAAGATACTGCTGTTAAATGGGAAGGCATTGAACTCTATAAAGACTCCCCTGACAGTTCTGAATCCGGTATTTTAGCCAAAGGAGATGTTTTAACCGACTACAGTGCAGCCATAAAGGCAATCAATGCAGGACGAAAGGAAGCAGCCGCCGCTCATAAGCTAATGTACGGCATTGCTTTGGCTGTTCCGGAAAATGTTATTACTCCGCAATCCTTTGTGCAAAATGTTGATCATCTTGAAGAGATAGAGGCAATTCCACGTAAAATCATGCCGACTTGCAGTTCAAAAGACCTGATTGCCTGTGAAGAGCTCGAAACAGGATTCACGGAAGAAATGGCGGTGGAAGAGGCGAAAAGATGTCTGCAGTGCGGCCTGATCTGTTATAAGCGGCAGGAATATTTTTCTAAGAGAGCAGCCGGCAGCTTTTAGAGGCTAATTATTCAAGCTGGAAAACAGCGGCAAATTAACAGCTAACCTAAATCAATAAGATTATATTTTGGCAACAGAAAAAGGCTTTGTTACAAAAGTAGATTCCACCTTTGCGTGGGTAAAGGTGGAGGTACCATCTGCATGTGAAAGCTGTGCGGAAAGAAGCTCATGCAGCAGCATGAGGCGGGATATGGAGGTAAAAGCAATAAATGATGTAAACGCCCGGGTTGGGGACAGGATAATACTTGGCATTGATACATCTTCATTAATTAAGACGGCGTTTCTGCTTTATATGTTTCCAATTTTATGCATGCTCGCAGGTGCATTTATAGGCTGGAAAATATCGCTTTACTGCAATTATGATGGATCTGTCTTTTCAATAATATCCGGCTTTCTGCTTTTCTTTACAGCATTTATTTTTATAAAATCAAAAGGAAACAGGCTGGCTCGAAAACGAGAATATAAGCCCAGAATAATCAGAATTATCTGAGGGGGGTCATATAATTTCAGGCATCCTTCAAACTTAATTTACATTTTTTATCTGTCTCCCGCCTGTCGCGGTTGCGGCGCAGACAGGAACACGCACAGGCTGGCGCAGAGATTGCGGAAAATAGCCATTCCCGGACAGCCTCCCGGTGTCCATCCAGAATGGGTGGACACTAACTGTATTTTTCATGCTGGTTATGGCCGGAGATAGATGTATTTTTCGTTCAGGCACTGATTAAGGAATTCCAAATGGACTACTGCAAGTACGTAGGATCATCACGAAATGTCGGGTTTATTTCAACTCGTCTCGCCGGAACTGACGGCGTCTCACTTGAAACAATTAAATGGGCTGATGTCTTTAAAAAAGAGAATTTTAACTGCTTTTATTTTGCGGGTGATCTTGATTATCCACCAAAATGTTCATATCTTGTGGAAGAAGCCCATTTCAAGCACCCTGAAATTAGATACATCTACAGTAATTGCTTCGGGGTCCGCGTCAGAGGTCGTGCAATAACTCAAAATATTCAAAAAATAAAAAGAAAATTAAAGACTCATATTTACAATTTTATAGAAAAATTTGATCTTGATCTTTTAGTTCTTCAAAATGTTCTGGCAATACCCCTTAATATTCCCCTGGGCATTGCTATTGCCGAAGTCTTGTCTGAAAGCGGGATGCCTGCAATCGCCCATCACCATGATTTTTTCTGGGAACGGGAACATTTTAAAATAAATGCTGTATGGGAATATTTGGGGATGGCTTTTCCTCCGCATCTACCCTCTTTGCAGCATGTGATAATAAATTCTTCTGCCGCACACCAGCTAAGTATCAGAAGGGGGGTTACAGGAACGCTTATACCAAATGTTATGGATTTTGAAAATCCTCCTCAGGTTAAGGACGATTATACGACAAATGTCCGAAAAGATTTGGGTATCGATGATGACGAACTTTTCATTCTCCAGCCGACCAGGGTGGTAAAACGTAAAGGAATAGAACACGCAATAGAACTCGTCAGAAAACTTGGAATCAAAGCCAAACTTGTTATCTCTCATGCTTCTGATGATGAAGGGCATGATTATGAGATCAGGGTAAAAGAATATTCAAGGATGCTGAATGTTAACACTCTTTTTGTTTCAGATATTATCAATGAATGCAGAGGAGTTACTGAAACCGGAAAAAAAATCTATACCCTTAATGATATCTATCCCCACGCAGACCTGGTTACATACCCTTCCAATTTTGAAGGATTCGGCAACGCTTTTCTTGAAGCAGTATATTATAAAAAGCCGATAGTTGTTAATACATATTCAATCTATTCAATGGACATAAAACCAAAAGGATTCTACACAATAGAACTTAACGGATATGTAACAGATGGGGCTGTCAGTATGACAAGAAAAGTTCTTCGGGATGCTGTGTTTCGGAAAAAGATGGTGGATCACAATTTCAACGTGGCGAGGCGTTACTATTCATATGATATTTTGCACCAGAAACTCAGAAACATTATAAATGACATGACAAATACATATCCTGTGTGGCATACGTAAAAGGCTGTCTCTTGAAGATGCCTGAACCGGGCGTTCGGCGAAGATGAAAAAAGTTTTATGATCAGTCAGGAAAAGCTGAAATATAGTGTTAACACCTTCCTCGCAATTAGAGAAATAGACTTCCGGCAATTCACACCTTAATTCTTTTCAAAAAGGTTACCTGAGGGCTTTTTCAGAGAACTGGCAACCTCCTCAAAAAATTCGGGCTTCTCTTTCTGCGCTCCCTTTGAAAAAGGGGTGATTGAGGGGGATTTCCCCATTGCTGTCTGAGCTTTTTGAGAAGTCACGAAAACCTTTGACAATCCGCTGTAATTTCTGAAGGATTTTTATGACAACGATGTCTGCTGATTGCAAAATTGAAGTCAGCTATCCGGTTAACGGTACCCTTCTTATTCACTTTATTGGAAGTTGGAAGATCACCGGCGGGCAGCCTTCAATCGATGTTGTTACGACACGGCTTGATTCAGACAGTTCTATCAGACATATTGCTTTTGATGCTGAGAGGCTTGAGGCTTGGGATACCACCCTGCTTACCTTTTTAACCATGCTTTTGACTTACTGTGAGAACAGGCAGATTGACATGGATCAGACCGGACTCCCTGCAGGTGTACGGCGTCTTGTCACTCTTGCTCTTGCAGTGCCTGAAAAAAGGGAAGAACGCTCCAAAACCGCACCTGAAAATCTTTTCACTAAAGCAGGCACTAAAGCGATCAGTTTTATAAAGGATTCCAGTGAAGTACTTGCCTTTGCAGGGGAAACTTTCGTGGCATTTGCCAAGCTGCTTGGCGGAAAGGCGCGTTTCCGGAGGATCGATCTGGTGTTGTTTGTTCAGGAATGCGGAGCCGATGCTCTTCCCATTGTAACGCTTATAAGTGTTCTTGTCGGTTTGATTTTGGCCTTTGTAGGTGCTGTTCAGCTTAGAATGTTCGGTGCGGAAATTTATGTGGCGGATATTGTGGGCATCGGCATGGTCAGGGAGATGGGGGCGATGATGGCGGCAATTATCATGGCAGGGCGGACCGGGGCCGCCTTTGCCGCCCAGCTTGGCACCATGCAGGTCAATGAAGAAATCGATGCTCTGACAACCTTCGGTATTTCACCAATAGAGTTTCTGGTGTTGCCAAGAATACTGGCCCTGGTGCTAATGATGCCGCTGCTTTGTCTGTATGCTGATTTCATGGGAATTCTTGGAGGGGTTTTCGTTGGTGTTACCATGCTCGATCTGCCCCTTGTTCAATATATGCATCAGACTCAGGCTGCTCTTAACCTGCCTTCTTTTGCCTTCGGCCTGGTCAAAAGCATCATGTTCGGTATTCTGGTAGCCCTGTCAGGATGTCTTCGCGGCATGCAGTGCGGGCGCAGTGCTTCTGCGGTCGGACTTGCCGCAACATCTGCGGTAGTTTCGGCAATTGTTGCGATTGTTGTTGCTGACGGCCTTTTTGCCGTTCTCTCCGATGTACTTGGTATTTAGCACTTTGAGAAGAAAAATTTATGCCTGACTCAAAAGCCCATATTACGGTTCGTAATCTTACCATGGCATATGGGAGCTTTGTAATACAAAGAAATCTCACCTTCACAATCCGCAGAGGAGATATCTTTATTATCATGGGTGGAAGCGGTTGCGGGAAAAGCTCGCTTTTACGACATCTTGTCGGATTGAAAGAGCCGGCTGAAGGACACGTTTTTTTTGAAGATGTGAATTTTTGGGAAGCAGAGGAAGAAGAACGCAGCAGCATCATGCGTCGTTGCGGGGTACTCTATCAGAGTGGCGCACTGTGGAGTTCCATGACTCTGGCTGAAAATGTAGCCCTTCCTTTAGAACAGTACACAAACCTGAGCCCTGCTCAGATCAGGGAGATAGTATCCACAAAACTCGCTCTTGCGGGCCTTGCAGGTTTTGAAAAATTTTATCCTTCCGAGATCAGCGGAGGTATGCAAAAACGTGCTGGTTTAGCCCGTGCGATGGCACTTGATCCAGAAATTCTTTTTTTCGATGAGCCCTCAGCCGGGCTGGATCCTGTAAGTGCCAGCAGGCTGGATAATTTGATCCTGGAGCTTCGAGACAGCCTGGGGTCCACTATTGTTATAGTTACCCATGAACTGGCAAGTATTTTTGCCATAGGGAATAATTCCGTCTTTCTCGATCCTGAGACCAAAACAATGATCGCCAAAGGAGACCCTAATGTATTGCTTGCCGAATCTTCCGACCCGAAGGTGCGCAGTTTTCTCAGCCGGGGTGTTGAAGGGATATATACCTCGAATCGAGGGAAAGGGCAACTTCTCAATAAGTGCGGGTACCCTTATGCTTCCTCTTTTTGTTGTCAGGACTTACTGAGAAGTCACGGAAAAGGAGAGTAAACATGAGTAAACAGGCAAATAAAACGGTCATTGGGGGATTTGTCGTAGGTGCTGTTGTTCTGTTTATTATCGCAGTATTTGCTCTTGGAGGAGGTAAGCTTTTTGCTGAAGAAAAAACCTTTGTGATGTTTTTTCAAGGGTCCATCAAGGGGCTTGATATCGGTGCTCCTGTGATGTTCAGGGGAGTGAAGTTAGGCTCGGTATCTGACATCCAGATAAAAATGGTCTCTGATAAGCTGGATTTCTGGATACCTGTATATGTTGAGATTGAGACAGATCGAATCACCCAGCTCCGAAAAGGTACTTTGATGCAGGCAAAAACTGTCAAAGAACAGCAGTCCTGTCTGGATAAGTTCATTAAAATAGGGCTTAGAGCTCAATTGCAGCTGCAGAGCGTGGTTACAGGCAAACTTTTTGTTGGACTCGATTTTGTACCCGATTCTCCTATTGACCTGAAGGGTTTTGAACCGGATGTTCCTGAGATTCCTACAATTCCGACCACTTTTCAGGAGATCGCCGATACAGCGGAAAGAATCATTGATGAAATCAGGCAGCTTCCGTTTGATGATATCCTGGTAACAGCGACTGATCTGTTTCAGAGCATCGACAAACTTGTAAGTTCCCCAGAAGCAAGAAAAAGTATCCGCAACCTGAACAGATCTTTTGAGGAAATTCAGAAACTGGTACGAAATGTCGACAATCAGGTACAGCCTCTTGCGTCTGATATTAAAGAGACTTTAATTTCTGTTGATAATGTTTTAGCCCAGACAAAACAGACAATGTACGCAACCCAGGAGCTTGTCTCCGAAAGATCACCTCTTCGACAAGAGCTTATGGTCACCCTTGAAAGTTTGTCTTCAGCGTCGCGCTCTTTGCGGGTTCTGGCTGATTATCTGGAACGTCACCCTGAAGCCCTGCTTAAGGGCAAGCAGTAGCAGGAGGGAGATAAAATGTTTCATATTCTGACAAGACTTGTTGTTATTCTTTTTTTCCCGCTCATCGTTACGGGCTGCTTTGGCACCACACAACCTTCAAAATTTTACGTGCTGACCTCACTGGCCGATCCATACGCAGTAAATTGTAAAGAAGGTCTTGTCCAGGACATCGCAATCGGAATCGGCCCGGTTAAAATGCCTGAGTACCTTAAACGTCCACAAATAGTCACTCGCACCGGCAACAATACGCTTTACCTTTCTGAATTCGATCGGTGGGCCGGGTCTCTGACAGAGGACTTTACCCGTGTTCTCGCAGAAAATATATCAACCATGCTGGTAACTGATCGCATCGTTATCTATCCATGGCGTCGTTCTCTTCCCGTTGACTATCAGGTCGAGTTCGATGTGATCCAGCTTGATGGCAGTCCTGGAGGAGATGTTTGTCTGAAAGTACGTTGGGCCGTATTTAGTGACAACGGCAAAAAATTGTATTTTGTGAAAACGTCGCGAATCAGTGAGGCCACGAGCGGTACAGGCTACAAGGCACTGGTCGCGGCAGAGAGTCGGGCGATTAAAAAGCTCTCTCAGGAAATTACCACGGCATTAAAAGGCCAGTTGAACAATTAACCCGAATTTTTCATAAAGAACATTAAAACCAGGATTAACTAATGCTCGCACATGAATTCAGCCAGAGGGAAAGATTGTCTGATTCCAGGCAGAATTTTAACTTCTTACAGACAAGAATATCCGTTGGAAAAGCCATATTCCCGGGCAAGGCATTCAGCGGAAAGAAATCAGCATCAACCGCATCTGAACCCGCTTTAAGTTTACCTCCAACAAGATTTCCCCAGAACCATATTCCAACAGTCTGATTCTTCGGGTCATGAAAATTTGAATGTACGGCAAAGACAGGACCGATTGTTGCATCCAGGCCCGTTTCTTCATTGAATTCACGTCTTGCCGCATTTCTGACTTCTTCATCCCACTCAAGATGTCCACATGGAATACACCACATTCCCTGATAAGAGCCCCGTCGTTTTACCAGGAGCAATTCATTTTTTTTGACCAGAATTACAGCGATACCGACTGTAGGATTTTTATAATACGTTCGTTTGCAATGTTCACAACGAAATCTCTTTTTGTCAAATTGTGCCTGCAATCGATTTCCGCAAAATGGACAAAACTTATACTCCATAATAAACCTCCAACTCGGCTGCATGCTTCAACTGACAGTCAAGCACAAAAATCCTTGCAAAATGGGGCGTTTTGCAAGGATTTCATTCTGTTGATGCTTCAGCTATCAGAGCGGTTACTCTGTCCCGTCCTTTCTGTTTTGAAATATACATTGCACTATCTGCTCTTTGAACAAATGATGATAGTTTTTCTTTTGGGGAGTATTGGGTAGCACCTATGCTTACGGTAACAGTTGCGAAAATTTCGGGTTCCGGTCTGAATTTTACAGCTCTGATCGCTGTCATTATTCTGTTGGCAACTGTGACGGCTTCCGGACAGCTTGTTTCAGGCAGAATGACTGTAAATTCTTCTCCGCCATATCTATAGGCGGAATCCAGCCTTCTCAGACAGGATTTGATTGTTGAGCCGATTTTGACAAGAACTTTGTCGCCTTTCAGGTGTCCATAGTTATCATTATAATTTTTGAAATGGTCGATATCTAAAAGCAGAAGCGAAAGCGGGTGCCTGTAACGTTTTGTTCTGTCAACTTCTGATTTAAGCTGGTTATAGAAATGTCTTGAATTGTAAAGTTGAGTAAGACCATCGGTTACAGCAAGCTTTTGCAATTTATCCAGCATCTGTTTGCGGTCAAATGAAAACTGCCTTTCTCTTAATACTCTTTTAAGTCTGAGCATCAATTCTTCAAAACGGACAGGTTTAAAAACAATATCGCTTGCACCCTTATTGATTGCATCTTCATAAGAATAGATTTTGCTGTAACCGGTCATTATAATTACATCTGAATCATATTCGCTTCTTATCAGACCGGTGAGTTTAAGTCCATCTAATCCGGGCAGCATTATGTCAGTTATAACGATAGGAATATTATTATTTGATTTTAATATCTCCAATGCCTCTTCAGCGCTTGAAGCTGAGTACAGTATAAATCCGGCCATCTCTAAAAATTCGATCATCGGGCATCTGACATCTTCTTCATCATCGACTATTAATATACGTCTGTCAGTTATTTCATCTATGATCATTATATTTCTGTCCTTAATGCAGCGATTTTTGGTAAATCACCCCATAATATTTCTTAAATAAAGAAGAGGCTATGGTGCCATCTTCAAGAAAGATCTTTGAAAATATGCTGTCTTTAAACCATCTGACTGAACCGGTTTCAAAACGCCTCTTTTGCCCGATCTTTGCGGCAGGTTTTTTGACCTCGAACAGAATTGAACATTTGGAATGGTTTCCTATTATGTGATGTCTAAAAGAGTTGTTTGCAGGTCATAATGACGGCATATTTGCTTACGCAGGGGCGAAGCTTGTATTGCTCTAATTCGGGCGGTCACAAGGATCGCCCCTGCAAGATATTTCCGAATACATCTGGCCGAAATTCCAAGAGCTTCAAATCGGTTCACGCATTCTACAAATATCTCGCATATATCACAGTGCAGGAAACCATCCCGAACATTTTGAAACTGGCTCGACTGTTTAAAAATCGCTCATTCCAGGGACAAATCACAATTTGGAAAATTATAATTATGACAGCTTCCTGCATATGGCCGGCCTGAAGCTTTGTACAGGGCAATTGCATCAAAATCCCAGATTCTTAAAAATCAAATAGTTGCGTAATACAGAAAGCAGCTTGTCAGCGTTTATTTTTGAAGTGGTGTTTGCAGCCTAATTTTGATGCAATCGCCCTGGAGCTTTGTAATTACCTGGTTGACATAATCAGGCTTATTCTGTTAAAATTTATTTTTTTGTAACTTCTCGATAAGCTTGGGAACCTGTGAGGCTGCCCTAAAAGGAAGGTAAAGATTTTAACTGCTTTTAATACCCACGCAGCACGCAGGCACAGAGTTTGCGGAAAACAGCCATTTCAGGGCAGCTCTCCTTATCTGCTTCCCCCCTTTGAAAAAGTGGGATTGATGGGGATTTTCTCATCGTTGACTTAACTTTTTGAGAAGTTACGGTTTTTTTATGTAATACCTAAAACCTG
>CAZRLQ010000007.1:0-20996 GCA_964600725.1 uncultured Desulfobacterales bacterium | reverse complement strand
AGGAAAATATTTGCTATGCTTGATTATATATGTTCAAATCCTGTTTTTTCTTCCATGCGGAAAAAAAAGAGAGTTATAATGGCGCCGGCTCATGATCCCAAGCTGCTTCGGGTATTGGCTCATGCGGATAGATTAGGTATTTGCACACCTCTTTTAGCTGGATCTGTTAAAGAGACTTATGACTCTCTGAAAAGAGAATATCCCGGTTTTAATCCAAAAACGATCATTGAGACCGAAGATGATAGAGGTGCTATTGAAAAAGCAGCAGCCATGATTTCTGCTGGTCAGGCCGATATTCTGATGCAGGGCGGTCTCGTTCCTTTTGATTTTTGCCAGACGGTTTTGGGGCTTGTGCCGATTCATGCCTACAGCCGGAGAGAGGCGCTTGTTCCCTTTGATTTCAGGCAGACGGTTTTAGAGTCTCGAAACAGACTGGGAAAGAAAAGCAGATGCAGCTTTGTTTCTCTTTTAAAGATGGCTGATCAGGATAGACTGATTATGGTAACAGATACTTATATCCATGAATTTCCTGATTTCAGTGAGAAAATAGTAATTGCCGAGAATGCCGTCAAGCTGGCAAACCTGCTTGGAATCAAGACCCCCAAGGTAGCTGCTCTGGCCGCTATTGAATATGTCAATCCAAACATTGCCTCTACTGTAGATGCTGCGGCTTTGGCTAAAATGTCTTCAAGGGGGCAGTTTGGTTCTGCGATTATAGAAGGGCCGCTTGACATAGATTGTGCGGTCAGCAGGAAAGCGGCGCTGAGAAAGGGTATCGACAGTAAGGTGACCGGATGTGCAGATATCTACCTGGTGCCTAATATTGAAGCCGGCTCTGCTTTAAGTCAAACCCTGGCTTATTTTGGCAAAATGGAACTTGCAGGGATTCTGATGGGAACCGTAAAACCGGTTGTGGTAAACCTGCCCTTTATCCGGTTTGAACAGAAAGTAGCACAAATTGCCTTAGCTGTAATGATGGCAGCCTCTCAATAAGTTCCGGCACCTTATCTGCACCCCTTTTAAAGCTGTGCAATTACGAATTTTTGACATGTAATAGTCATTTTGGAATAAAATGTTTTATACTTGACCGAAGCAGATGGGAGCAATTTCTAATTCGTAATTCCTAATTTTTAATTGCACAGGCCGAACTTTTTGAAAAGTTGCCAATGATGCGGGCCAATGGTGTAGGAAAGAAGAATGAAATGGCTTTTTTGTATAAAATCTTTGTATTGAATATCGGTTCGACTTCAACCAAACTTGCCTGTTTTGAAAATTTAAAGCTTATTGCGAAAGATAATCTGGTCTTTGAAAAGAAAAGGATCTCTTTGCAGGATCGCCTTGTCGAGCAGATTCCTGGGCGAAAAAAACAGATATACGATTTTATCAGGCAAAATGGAATTGATTTAAAAAAGATAGATATTCTGGTCAGCCGGGGAGGTATCGGAGCCCCTGTTCCTGGCGGCGTTTATGAAATCAACGACGCCATGTGCCGGGATTTAAGAGAAGAGCGTTACGGAAGGCATGATTCCGGACTCGGTCCGCTGATTGCAAGCGAAATAGCCTTGAAATATCGGATAAGGGCAATTGTGATCGATCCTCCCAGCACCGATGAGTTTCATCTTCTTGCCAGATTTTCAGGAAATCCTGAAATCAAGCGTGAGAGCGCATTTCATGCTCTTAACCAGAAGGCCGCCGCCCGGAGGGTTGCAGCTTCAATGGGCAGCTCTTACCAAAAGCTCAATCTTATAGTGGCTCACCTTGGGGGAGGAATCACCATCGGGGCCCATGTAAAAGGGATAGTAATCGACTCTACCCATGGCCTTAGCGAAGGGCCTTTTACACCTCAGCGGGCGGGGAGTCTGCCGACTTTGCCGCTGCTTGGTCTGACAGGAGAAAAAGATATTTCATCGACAAGAGATCTGCTGGTCGGCAGCAGCGGGCTTCGGGCTTATCTTGATACTGCGGACGCACGTGCAGTTGAAGCAATGATAAACCAGGGGAACGAGCAGGCAAAAAGAGTTTATGAAGCGATGGCTTATCAGATTGCCAAGGATATAGGCGCAATGGCAACTGTAATGAAAGGCGCGGTTGACGGCATTGTCATCACAGGGGGTCTTGCGCATTCAACGATGCTGGTTAAGTGGATAAAGGAAAGAGCGGAATTTATCGGCAAGATATCTGTATTGCCCGGAGAAGATGAACTGTTGGCCCTGGCTGAAGGAGGAATGCGGATATTGACGGGGAAGGAGCCGGTGAAAGATTATCCGCAGTGAGGTTTTTGGGGACCGGGACTGGGAGATGGGGGAACGGGGAGATAGGGCATTTCCTCTCGTTCCCATGGTCCTTCGCGGGAATGCATACCGCAACAGGGATTCCCTCAAAGGACTGTGGAAACCAGAAGAAAAAAACATGTCTGTCAAGAATGAATATCTGACCGTTTCACCCTTGACCCTTTCATCCCTATGCCGCCGCTAATTAAATTCCTCTCTCCACCAGCGCATATGTACGCCCGGAGGCAAAACGTCAAAAACTGTATTAATATTAAACTCTTTAATTTCACCGGAACTTGTTTGAATAAATGCCTTGGCGACATCTTTGCTGTATCCGCCATGAAGTGTAGGAGTCAGACCCATTCCTGTGCCCAGTTCAACAGTTTTTACGGAAAGTTCATAAGTTTCACCGTCTTCTGTTACCGTGTCATTTGAGTTTACACCGAGTACCGGTTCAAAATAAGCTGTTCCTGTAAGATGATGAAGCGCATATAAAAACGATTCACCTTTGGTTACACAAACATCGTCAGAAGGCAGGTATGATGTATAGGTCACAACTCCGCCAAGCACAGCCGACTGTCCGGCGACTCTTTCAGCAGAATATACCAGGTCGCTTTTCCAGCCGTGGTATCTGGAGAAATGATCTTTACCGGGATCTTCCATGTCTACTTTCATCAAATGGGAAATCCAGGCTTTAAAGTTCGGGGGATCATCCGGCCAGTTGTTAAAGGATACAGGATCAGCAGGTGGAGTTGTCCAGGAACTGATGAAACCGTCCCCGTTCATATCGACCCATCCGTTTGTGTAAACTTTTGTGTTGCTGACATCCATCAAATTATTTGTGTTAATATCGTTCCATGTAAATTTGTAACGGTAGCCGCTGCTGCCGTCAGACTCTATGCTGACAGGTTCTATTATTCCGTAAAAGGACTGCTGGCTTCTGTCTTTTTTGTCTTGAGCAAACCAGAATTCTCCTGTGCCAAAATAGATTATTGGAATATAAGATTCGGTATCAGCGTTCAAAGTATCAATATATGCCCGGTAGTCGGAAGCTTTTCCTTTTACTGAGGCTATTGATACATTAGGCGCTGCGGCAACCGGTTTATCTACATCGCACAGAAGCGTCATTTTCCAGTTGTCCGGGTCTGTTTCCGGCGAACCGTCTGGCTGCATTGTTTTTAAACGATATATTTTTCCTTTGGCAGCCGTGACCGTATCACAGCAATTGTTGTCATCATCATAAGTCATGCCGACATAGGCCAGTTCAGAGGCGTAACATGTTTTGCTGCTGAGTTCTTCTACCTTGAAATTCAGATCTATGCTCACAGGATCCCCGAAATAGGAATAATTTTCACCGAGGTGTTTGGCATATGAACCTGGAGATGTTTCGATATCAATAAGTTTTTCAACACCGGATTCAATGTCTATGGCGTAAAATCTTCCCTGTTGATTGCTCTTTACAGGATAATTCTGATTAAGCTGGTCATAAACCGGATTTAATGTTGTTGGCCCGGAGCCGAAGATGGCAAAGCTTTTGATTGCCCCGCCGGCATCATAAGTATTTACCACAGCAGGGTACGAAGTTGTAAAGCCGAGATGGTTGCTGCCGGCAGGTGCTGTCCCGTGGGTATCGTTGAAACTCCAGAGCAGCGCCGGAGGGACTTCCGGATCGGTTACATCCAGCGCAAAATAGGCGGAACGTAAAGTTTCATCGTCAATAGTGTCACCATCAGTATCAATTGTAACCTCTCCGCCGCCAAAACGCATTCCGCAGATTAGGATCGTATGCCATGTTCCATCGGCAAACCTGATATCCGCAATTCTTGGTTTAAGGTCAACAAAACATACATGATTGCCGTGAACCGGATCATAATCCTTTTGCGGAAGTGCCTGTAAATGAGGCAGCAGATCAAAGGGAATGTATGCCCATAATTCCTGGCCCAAGGCATAGGCGGTTTTTCCGCTTAAAGCTGTTTTGAACTCCTGATTATTTTCATCATAAAATCCCGCGTTAAATGCGTGCAGCATTCCGTCATTGGCGCCGACATAAACAACATTTCGTCTGTTTCTGTTGCTGTAATAAAACTGCCGGTAAGAAGAATCATTGTAAATCAGGTCAAGTGATTCAGCAGGGGGGCCGGCTACAGTCGGAGTTGAATAAACAATGTCGCCCAGTCTCCATGTGTTTTGGCCGCTGCCGTAAAAGTCTATCTGCCTTGCCCTGTAGCTCGGCAAATCTTTTCCGCGAATCCATGAAATCAGGTCGCTGCCCGGGATGTAATCTGTATCTGTTGAAGGGGGCAGGGCAAAGTATGTTTCAAGCTGCACTGCGTTTGCAGCAGTAAAGTCAATTACTTCCCCATTATCTACAGTGCCGTTATTATTATTGTCCAACCATGTGAAGATATATCTTCCGCCGGTTGAGCTGTAACTTCTCTGATTTGTAACGGCGCTGTCTGATAATTCGCCCAATCTTTCACCCGCTTCCCAGACAGGTTTCAGGTCACAAATACTGTTTGTTCCGACGCTGACAAGAGAATCAGGGTCAGGCAGCCCGTTCGGCAAGCGTGAAGTATAGAATCTTACCTTGGTTGCATTGTCAATGTCGCTCCAGTACAATTGAACAATCCTGTCACCCGGAATATCAAGTTTTTTATCGTCATCTGTGTCTTCACAGATATTTCCATACTTATCGAGAAACATGGCTTGAAGATAACCCGTCCATGCCACGCTGTTTATTCCGCCTGGTTCCTGCATTTCAGGAAAAAAGAGCGCCTGATACAGAGCGCCCGCCCCCTGGCGCGATCCTGAAATGATTGAAGCAGCGGTTCCTGAAGCCGCCCGCTTTAATATATCGCTTAAGGCTGACAAAATGCTGGCTTCAATATCTGATCCGCTTTTAGCCTCAAAATAGTTATCAGGAAGTCCATCTCCGTCAAAATCCCATTCTTTATCATTTTCCGAAGCCGCGTTCTCCTCTGATTCAGTATTCGGCCGGTTGTCACCATTTTTATCTATAAAACCGCCGTTTCTTGCAGTACTCTTAAGCAGATTCCCGCCCTGGCCGAATGTAAAAACAGGATAGATGTTCAAGGTGTTGTCGATTGAGCTGAAAAAATAGTCTTTTCCGTCATGAGTTTCGTCCGATGGCCTGAGATCAGTGATATGGGAATACCTTGCAACATCGTCTATTCTTCTTGTGCCGTCATTGCCGCCGTCAGTATAATTCGGCACCCAGCCGGGATAGCTGTAGTCCGACGTGGGCTCGCCGTCAGTCAGGATAATTACATAACCCTTGCTGCAGACCGAATATTCGCCTTCATCGGAAGCTACTGCACAATCGGCATCCATATCCTTGTTGAAAAAATAAGGATCCCACTCTTTACTTGTCGTGAAATCACCTGGATCATGATAATAAGGAGAATTTTGCTGGAAATAGAGTACGGCGGTGGCAAGGGTTTCGCCCAGGGGTGTGTTGCCGTCGGCATCCAGATCATTAATTGCTTTGATGACGCCGCCCATGAGAAAGTTATCGTCAATGTTGTCGGATCCGGGTCCGTATGAAGCACATGCAGATCCACATGATGAAATAGGCGTGCATAAATGATCCGTGTTCCCTACGGGCACCAGCACCTCTCCGCCCTGGTTGTCACTGTTAAAACGCATAACGCCGAAACGCACGCCCGCGCCGGTGCGCTGCACAATTCCCTTGGGCTGATCCGGATGTCCATCTCCATTCTCATCAGGCAGTTTCAGAGCCAGAAGTTTTCGACGGTCACCCTTTGCCGCTGAAGGGCTGTCTGATATGCCTGCCATGTTAAATTTGAGATAAAAAGGGTAAAGGTTGCTGCTGCCGCATTTGTTGTTTTCCCAGGTTTCATAGTACAGGGTTACCGGTCCTGCTCCGGTTCCATAAGGGGTGAGGAAGTGAGAAGCAGTCGGTTTGTTTGGCTCATTAACCGTAGGACCCGGCGGAAGCTGGCATTTGATATCCTGGCAATTGGTTGAACGGCTGCCGTAGTAGCTATTATCACCTACCACCAGATAATCGAGAGGATTTACTGCCGCTCCTGTATCATGTCCGGCCGGGGCATTATCGATTATATTGCCGAAGTTATCAGGGGCTCTTCGTCCGCCGATTAACACCCGTTTTAAAACATCCATGCGCCGCATTGATATGTAATTTAAAAAATTGCCTGACCATTCAAAATTTCCGACACCTGTTCCGCTGCCTCCGGTATCTACATTGTCAACTCCGTCTTCATCGCCGTTATAGCTGCCGTGGAAATCGCCGTTGCCGTCTGTCCAGCCGGAAGTGTTTTCTTCAAAAAAACCGCTTCTGGCATAAGAATCTCCGTTATCTTCGCATTTTACATACCTGTAATAGGCATAAGAATCAAAATAACCGTAGTAAATCGTGTCAGGATCATACTGATCTCCTGTATAGCGTTTGGCATATGCAAAGTGATCCATGCTTCCGGATGTGTCGCACACAAAAAGCACCGAAGGCGCATCTCCGGAAGCGATAAAGGGAGGAATAAAATTATACTTGCTGAAGTCATATGCAAAGGCTTTTATGCTGAGCAAACATAATAAAGAGATAAGAATAAATGGAAATAAGCTTTTTTTTTTAACATTTTTATATTTCATGGCCGTCTCCATAAAATCTGTCTGATCATAATAATGTAGATGCGTTATCTAATTTCAAATTTTGAAATTCCGGTTTTGTCATTTGGTTTTCAGTTCGATAATACACTCTATTTTGGAGAAAAGTGGGCATCCTTCAAACTTGGTTTACATTTTTACCTGCCTGCTGCAGGCAGGGATGCTGCTTTTCGCCTGGTTCCCATGCTCTTTGCGTGGGAACTGATATGGTATGCGTTTCCGCTCTGAAGCGTGGGAACGGGAAAGCGAGAATCGTAAAAAGTGTAAACCGCTTTTGAGCATTTATGAAGGATGCCGAAAAGTGTAAACTTGTGAATAAAGGATGCCTTTTATTCTTCTGAAGGCTATTCTTCATGAGGTCTGATCTCAGTCACGCTCCATAGACCAAGTTCATCTTTGATCATTACGATTCTTGCCGTAAAAGGGAGCTGCAAGTTCATAAGCCCGCATCTTTTTTTGTCTGCATTATAAACCTTTATATTTTGAAAAACAGAATAGCTTGAATCACTGAGTTTTAAGAAGGTTTTGCCTGTTTCAGGATCTATGTGAGTAGAAATAATCCGGTCTATAACTACCATCTGGTTTTCGGTGTTACCTTCATACGCTGCAAGCGTATTAACAGAGCCGCAAAAAAATAAAACTATAAAAACTGAAAAGAAAAACGATATCTTATTCATGTTATTCTCCTTGTTTCCACGTTGTTACTATCTGATTGCTTCAATCTTGGCTGATGTCTGACTTTCAGATCCTGAACCTGCCCTGCCGGTGACGATGACTCTGTAAGGAGCAGTCCAGTTTGCAGCCAGGCCCTTGCCAAGACCCTCGTAACCGGCCCTGTTGATTATCGACTCCCCTGTAATATCAGTTGAAAGCTTGTCAATATCCACTTCAGCGTTGTTGCAGATGGCCACTATTACATCGGGGGCTGCTTCGGAGGTGGAATTGTCATCATCAATTGCTTCATCCCAGAAGTCATTAGAATTTCCGGTAAAATTAAATCCAGGATATGTCCCGGAAAACGTTGTCGGATCGATTCCCTTCCTGATGTCATCCAGAAGCGGGTAAACCGACCGCATTCCCCCTTCTGCATTGTAGAAGGCCTGTTTATGGGTCTTGTCGTTTCCGGCGATCAAGTTTTCAATATATGTTGTGTTGGTTGCAAATATGCCAAGTGTTGTCGTGAGGAGCAGAATTAAAACCGCAATTAATAATACTGAACCATTTTCGTTGTAGATTGCAGGTTGTTTCTGTTTCATGGCTTGTTCCTTTATCTGTTTTCCCCGGCCGGCATGCTTATAACGGCGCTTTTATAGCATTAATATTGACCAGTCTATTACGTCCGTTTTCATTCCAGATGACAATTACTCTTATTGTTTTAGTGTTTGTGCCAGGTACATTAACAGCTATATTCCAGCTAATTGTGTAAGGGCCGGAAGTTAACTGGTAATCTGGCGGATAGGTCACAGAATCAGGGACCTGCGGCAAAGGCGGTGGAGGTAAAGGGTCGCGCAAACCATTGGTTCCATCACCGTCTGTATCATTAAGTGCATTATTGTTATAATCCAATGCCATTAACTCTTCTATCTTATCCTGCCCAATTGCGGCTGCCTCGGTCAATCCATTGGCAGAACTATTTCCTTCAATAGCCGCAATCTGCATGGCGGCAACGCCTAAGATGCCTATGGCAAATACGGTAATAGCGATCATGATTTCTATAAGAGTAAAACCGTTTTGATTCTCTTTAATTATTTTATTCATAATCCCAGGTTCCTGCATTTTACGTTTGTGGTTAAAAGCCTCATGCGGAGGTTATTGTTATTGGGATCGGCATCTGTGCCGGGGGTTATCACTTTCTGTCCCACAACATAGGTATTAGTATTTAAAAATTTATTATCTTCACGATCTCCTCTGGCCAGCAGCCAGATACGCACCGCACGGATATCGGCAACCACTACGTCAGGGATGGCATTGCCGCTGAAACCGACAAGCGCCCGGCCGCCTATCATGCCGTTGTTTCCGGCACCGGGGCCATCAGCGGCATCAATATCGCCGTCTGAATCTGTATCCAGGTTTATGTCAAGGTCATTATCACCGTCTGAATCGACCGCCCAGATAATATGCTCGTTTCCGCCGGCATCAGCATAAGTGTCGAGATTGCCGTCTCCATCTGCATCGAAAGCATAGGCGAAACTAAGAGCCTCAATGTTTTCTGCAAGCAGTTGTCTTCCTCCGCCATTATTCCTTGCCAGATCCTGATTTCCATCAGGAGCAGCAACTGGAAAGTCAAATACGGAAAAAGAGATAGTTTCACCTCCGCCTAATACGCCATCATCATTAAAATCGGCTGAAATCCGGATAGCGCCGTTGCCGGTAATGGTTGTATCAATACTGTTATTTATATCTCTGGGAGTTACATTTAATATCCCCAGCCCTCCTATATTCTGCGGATCATACCCAGCCATCCTGATCTCCCGAACCATCAGTTCCATTGCCGCCCGCAGGTTCTGCTGCATGACTGCTGTATCTTCCTGAACAATATAACTGTTTTGCTGGGACTGAAACACTGTAAAGATCGCCGTTGAAACAACCCCGGTTATGGCCATTGCAATCAGCAGCTCGATTAATGTAAAGCCGGATTCTCTTTTTTTTGATCTCATAGGTTTCCTTTTATCTATATTTATTAATTCCAGGTCAGCCCATCACTGCTTATTCTCATTCTTAATGAACCTGCAGATGAAAGGGTGATCTGGTAGAATCTTGAATTGTTATTTCTAAGTTCAACTCTTCCCCATCTGTTGTTCCAGGGCAGCCCGCGTGAGTTGTAGCCGGTGGAGGCCGTAGCGCTGAAGTTGGCAAGATAAAGAGAGACATTTTTGGGCATAGCAATTGTCGTGAGAATCGGTTCGGTTCCATTTCTGATTCCATCATTAGCTGTTCCGCCGCCGCTTCCATTATCAGCAAAAATCTGATAACTTCCAACATAACCGCCTGGACTGAAAACTCCAGGAGTAAACAGAATAACGGCATCCGTATTACGTTTCACCGCTTCCAGCTTCGCCTTCTGCATATTCGAATACAGGTCTCTTGCCGCGGCTTTCAGCCTGTAATTCGGCAGCCAGGTCAAAACAGCCGGAACTGCAATTGAAGCAAGTACGCTGATTACGCTTATAGCAATCATCAGCTCTATAAGTGTAAAGCCTGAATACTTCCGTAAATCTTTGAGCATTGTTTTATCCTCCTGATTTTATCTGCCTGGCAAGATTTTTACAAAATATGTGCCAAGTTTAGCGGATGATGCGCAGTGCAGGATTTTAAAAAAGAGAGATGATTAGATGGCGTGGTTTAAAGTGTTGAAATGATAAAGTTTAATCTGTGGAGATATGATGGAAAATATTTAAGGGAGGCGATAAGATTTAAAGGTAATGTTGGATAGTACACAGAGATTTTTCAGGGTCTGCTATTAAAAAATTTAATAGAGGTATTAAAAAAATTAATATTAATGGCGGATGTATCTGTAACTTGGGAAAGCATCATTTCTTTCCCCTATCTGTTTTGTTAAAAAACTCCAAGGGATTTTAAAAAGGCTCCCAGCGCTCCTATAACTGAAATGCCAATGGCAATCGTAAACATTTTGAGTGTAAATGCCCTCTGTTTTTCATCCCTGTAGTCCAGTTTATCGGTCAGCCGGTCGATAGAAGCAATTATTTGTTCAAAACGTTTATCTACCTGTTCAAAGCGTTTATCCACCTGTTCAAAGCGTTTATCCACCTGATTGAAACGCTGATCCATATCATTTTTCATTGAATCAAAGCGTCTGTTTACATCAGTGAAACGTCGGTCTATATCACTTTTCATTGAATCAAAACGTCTGTTTACATCGGTGAAACGCCTGTCCACATCATCTCGAAAATCTTTGAGATCATCTCTCAATCCGTCGATCTGATCCTGTATGTGATCAAAACGGGCTTCAAAATATTTTGATGTGGGGATAATATGGGCGACCAGAACATCAATGGTTTTTTTATCCAGAGTCAGGCTCTCTTCATTTTTCTCTTCAGGCATACAAAATCCTCGTTTGGCAAGAGTCCATAGTTTCCGGTTACCGGTTTACGGACTTTTTATTCCTGTGAGCAGAGTTGTAATAAATCCTTGGTATCCGGTCTGTTATTGCAGATACTATTTCATAGTTGATTGTGTTTAATGCTGAAGCGATTTCATCTGCGCTGATTGACAGGTTTTCCTGTTTGCCGAAAATTACAGCTTCATCCCCAACCTCTATTTCAGGAATATGACCCACATCGAGCATCGTCATGTCCATGCATACGCGGCCTATAACAGGCGCTTTGCGTCCGCGGACAAGCATGCATCCCTTAGATGAAAGTCCCCTGTTGTATCCATCGGCATATCCGACAGGTACTGTAGCGATAATTGTCGGTTTTCCGGTTTTATAAGTCATTCCGTAACTGACATTGAATCCGGCTGGTACTGCTTTTAGATGGATGACCCTGGTTTTTAATTCCATGGCAGGCTTAAGCGCAATACGGCTTTTGTCGATTTCATCTGATGGATATAAGCCGTAGATCGTTATGCCTGCGCGAACCATGTCAAGATGGGTTTTCGGCATCTGAATAATTGCTGCGCTGTTGGCGGCATGTTTAACAGGAATTTCAAGACCGCTTGCCCGGAGCTGATCAATAAAATCCATAAATATTTCAAACTGCCGGTCCGCGTAAGATCTGTCAAGCCGGTCGGCGGCTGCAAAATGGGTGAAGATTCCTTCCAGTTCCAGACCTGGAAGCTTTGACAGGGATAAAACTTTAAGTGCGGCGCTTATTTCAGGTTTTCCGCTGGAAGCAGATGGACGAAGGAAGTCGGGCAGCAGGCCGACCCTTCCCATTCCGGTATCAACTTTCAGGTGAATTCTGATACTTTTTCCGCATAAGAAGGCAAGTTTTGAGAGACTTTCCGCTGTATTGTAAGAATAAACGGTCTGACTCAGATCAAATTCGAAAAGTCTTTCAGCTTCCGAGGCAGGGGGATAACCGAAAATCAATATCTTTTCACCAATGCCGGCCTCTCTCAGTTTAACCGCTTCGTCTATCCTCGCTACCCCTAAGGCTTTGGCACCGCTTTTTAAAGCCTGCTTCGCAACTTCAATCATGCCGTGACCATAGGCGTCTGCTTTTACAACCGCCATGAGAGAGGCACCACTGCTGGTAATTCGTAACAATTCACCAATATTGTGGGATATTGCATCCAGATCGATTTCAGCCCTGACAAGCGGTTTATTCAAAAGTAAAGCCTTTATGGTTGCGATGAAGTTACAAGTGTTTAAAGGGAGTTGTGGTACGCCTTTGGCCTGTCTGTCTGTGCGTTATACACAGGCAGGCGCTCTGATTGATAACCCAAAGCCGTCCAAGGGGATTTGTATCCCTTATGCATTTGCAAAGATTCCGTCTTCTCCCACTCTCCCCATCTCTCCTTTTAAATCAGAGTATCTATGGAGACAGACTCAAGACCAAAAGCATCTGCAACCCCCTGGCAGGTTACCCTGCCCATTATCACATTTAAACCGGGTCTTATAGCGGGATTTTCAATAGCTGCTTTTTTCCACCCTTTGCCGGCAATTTCAACGATATAGGGAAGGGTTGCATTGGTCAGAGCAATAGTGGATGTTCTTGCCACCGCTCCCGGCATATTTGCAACGCAGTAATGAACAATGCCGTCGACAATATAGACAGGATCTGAATGGGTAGTCGGTTTTGAAGTTTCAAAACATCCGCCCTGGTCTATAGAGACATCGACAAGGACAGAACCCTTTTTCATGATTTTCAGCATATCGCGGGTAACCAGCCTGGGAGCCCTGGCCCCGGGGATGAGAACCGCTCCAACCACCAGATCGGCCTCTTTTAAAAGATTGCGGATATTTTCCGGGCTGGAGACCAGTAAAAAACAGTTGCCTGGCATTACGTCGCTCAGATAGCGAAGCCGGGCAAGATCTTTATCAAGCAGGTAAACCTTTGCGGCAAGACCGCATGCAATCTTGGCTGCATTTGTTCCAACAGTTCCTCCGCCGATAATGACAACCGTCCCGGGTTCAACGCCAGGCACACCGCTGAGCAGAATACCCTGGCCGCCATGGATCATTTCCTGATACCTTGTTCCCGCTAAAACGGACATGCGTCCCGCTACTTCACTCATCGGGGTAAGCAGAGGCAGAGAGCCGTCCGGCTCTTGAATAGTTTCGTAAGCGATGCCGATACATCTGCTTTTGATTAAAGTACGGGTCAGTTCCTCGTAAGCTGCAAGATGCAGGTATGTAAAAATGATCTGGTTTTCTCTGATAAGATGATATTCAGGCGGCAATGGCTCTTTGACATGGATGACCATTTCCGCACGGCCGTATATTTCATCAGGCGTTTCAACAATTTCGGCACCTGCTTCAGCATAATCTTTATCAATAAAACCGCTCTTTCTGCCGGCATCTTTTTCTACAAGGATCGTATGTCCGTTCTGTTTCATTACTTCCACTCCTGACGGGGTCATGGAAACACGATTCTCTTGAGTTTTAATCTCTTTCAGAACTCCTGTAATCATTTAAGGCTCCTGGGAAAATGTTTTCTGTTGAGCAGTGTCCGTCCACTTTGGGATAGACAGTAAGTAAATTCAGCAAAGAAGGCAGGCTTGTCATTACAAGATCAAGGTTGAACACCGCTCTTATATGCTTGTTTAAATGCTCTGCCACCTCGTGCATCGGCACTTTTTGTCCAAGTTCTCGTTCCATGGTCGTTATTCCAATATCTTTAATGCCGCATGGATTTATCCAGTTGAAAGGCAAAAGTGACATATTTACGTTAAATGCAAATCCGTGAAAAGAGATTCCGCGGCGAATTGCGATTCCTATGCTTCCGAGCTTGCTGTTTCCTATCCATACGCCTCTGTTTTTCTGATTCCGGCGGGCATCGATTCCCCAGTCCGCTGCAAGCTGGAGCATGATCTCTTCAAGACCCTCCACAAAATCAACAACCTTGAATCCGGCAGCTTTTAGATCGATTACAGGATAACATATAAGCTGGCCCGGCCCGTGAAAGGTGATATTGCCGCCCCGCTTTGTCTGGATTACCCTGATTTCAAGTCTTTTCAGGAAAGTTTCAGATACAGTCAGATTCTCCAGTCCTCCCCGGCGGCCAAGGGTAAAGACATCCGGATGCTCAAGTATCAAGATTACATCTTTATCTATAATTCCGGAATGCCTGGCTTCAACAAGTCTGTGCTGCAGATCAAGGGCAATACTGTAATCGATTACAGGCAGCCTGAGACATAAAGATCGTTCGGATTTACGTAATGCTCTGTTGATGGCTTTTTGCATACTTACATGTCATAGTGCTTTCGATTTGTGGGTAAAGGACAAGTCTAAAGTGCCTAAAGCTGTCCATTACCCATAAGTGCTGTGTTCCTAACCCGACTTTCGCACTTTAAAATTACAAAATTTAAACATTCTGCCTAAATTCTGCAAGCGTTGCTTTACTTATTAAGAAAAAAATGGAAATTCCTACGCTGTTAAATTATGGGTAAAGGGCAGGGTTAACCGGTTAGACAGGGATGCCGGGCTGCTGCTGCTTCATCTAATCTTGTTACTTTGCAATGTTCTGGTGCATCCAACAAATTTTCCGGCTTCTCCTTTGCCTCCTGTACAACGGATTTGCATGCATCGATGAAAAGGTCTATCTCTTCTTTGGTTTCCGTCTCAGTCGGCTCTATCATTATTGCTCCTGGAACCACCAGGGGAAAATATATGGTAGGTGGATGAAAACCGTAGTCCATCAGTCGTTTTACAATATCCAGAGTAATGACACGATCTTTTTTCTGGAGTTTATCGGAGAAGACGCATTCGTGCATGCAGGGCCTGTCGTATGGGAGATAGAATACATCTTTTAACATTTCCTTGATATAGTTGGCGTTGAGTACGGCAAGCCGGCTGGCCTTTTCAAGGTTTTCGGCTCCCATGCTCCGGATATAGCAGAAAGCTTTTATCATCACGGCAAAATTGCCATAAAAGGCTTGCATCTTTCCGATTGAATCAGGAAAGTCTTCAGAAAGCAGGTATTTTCCATCTTTTTTTACTATTCTGGGCACCGGCAGAAAAGGTTCGAGCTCTTTTTTTACACAGAGAGGGCCGGAACCTGGTCCGCCTCCCCCATGAGGTGTTGAAAAAGTTTTATGAAGGTTCAGATGAAGCAGATCAATTCCGATTTCGCCCATATCAACCAGACCCATGACAGCATTTGCGTTTGCCCCGTCGCAATATACCAGCCCCCCTTTTTCATGAACAATTTGAGCGATCTCTTTGATATTCTCTTCAAAAAGGCCAAGCGTATTGGGGTTGGTTACCATTATTCCGGCTGTATCTTCGTCCATGATATCTGCAATCGATTCAACAGAGAGAATACCTTTTTCATCTGATTTTACCGGAACCGGATGAAATCCGCAAAGAGCTGCGCTGGCAGGATTTGTACCATGGGCGGTATCCGGCAGAATAATCTTTGAGCGCCGCATTCCTTTGCTTTTTTGGCAGGCGTAAATAATAAGCATTCCGGCAAGCTCTCCATGGGCGCCTGCTGCCGGCTGGAGTGTTACAGCATCTGTTCCGGTTATTTCCGCTAAAAGCTGTTCGAGCTCAAACATCAACTCGAGGACACCTTGTGTAAAATCGGAAGGAAGCAGGGGATGTGCCAAGGAAAAACCTTTGAGGCTTGCCAGCTTTTCATTGATTTTGGGATTATATTTCATGGTGCAGGAGCCAAGGGGATACATACCTGTATCGACTCCGAAATTCCATTGGGAAAGCCTCGTGTAATGGCGAATAACCTCGATTTTGCTTAAATCAGGAAGATCCACGTCATCAGCGACAAGTTCTTTGTTTATGGGAGATGATTCAACATCGCTTTGCGGAAGAGAAAAGGCGCATCTTCCTTTTTTCCCCTTCTCCCACAGGAGCGGTTCATTTAATATCAGCCCTGTTGCACCTGGGTATCTGTTCATGATTTAACCTTTCTCACAAATTCATCCATATCATTTTTTGTTTTGGTTTCCGTTACACATAAGAGAGAGTGGCCTGCCAGTTCAGGGTAAAAACGGGCAAGGGGAAGTCCGGCTATGATTTTTTTTTCCAGCAGATGATTGTAAGTCTTTTCAAAGCCGCATGGAAACTTGACAACAAACTCATTGTATGTGGGGCTGTCAAATGTTGTTTTAATACCCGCTTTTTTCAGTTCGTTTTTTAAATATTCGGACTTGTCATAATTAAGCCGGGCGAGTTTTTGCATTCCGCTGCCGCCTAAAGTTGCCATGTATATTGCCGCTGTCAGGGCGCAAAGGCTGTTGTTGGTACAGATGTTGGAAGTTGCTTTCTCCCTGCGTATATGTTGCTCTCTTGCGGCAAGAGTCAGAACAAAACCTCTTTTTCCGTTTCTGTCTTTGGTTTTCCCTACAAGGCGGCCGGGCATACTCCGGATATGCTTTGTCCTGCCTGCTAATATTCCAAGTCCGGGTCCGCCGAATGACATCGGGATGCCAAGGCTTTGACCCTCTCCGGAAACGATATCAGCTCCTTGAATTCCAGGATTCTTTAAAAGACCGTAAGCAATAGGTTCTGTAAAACATGTTACAAAAAGAGCCTTTTTTTCGTGGGTTTTTTCAGCAGCTCTCTTAAGATCTTCAATGCATCCAAAAAAATTGGGGGATTGAACAGCGACGCAGGCTATATCATCTATTTTCTCCAGGGGGGAAAGATCGGTTTTTCCGTTTTCCAGGTACGGAAAAGTGATAATTTCATAACCGGTCGGTTCAAAGTAAGTCTGAACCACCCGGCGGTACAGAGGATGTATCAGGGCCGAAAGAGCGACTCTTTTTTTGCGGGTGATTCGGACAGCCATAAGGAGTGATTCAGCCAGGGCGGCAGCTCCGTCATAATGGGAGGCATTGGCTGTTTCCATGCCCAAGAACCTTGAAATAAGTGTCTGGTACTCATAGATAGCCTGGAGAGTTCCCTGGCTCATTTCAGGCTGATAAGGGGTATAAGCTGTAACAAACTCGGAACGGCCAAGCAGGTAAGAGAGTGATGCAGGGATATGATGTTCATATCTGCCCGCTCCAATAAACATTCTGTATTCGGGAGATACCGCTGTGCTGCCGGCAAGGTTTCCCATAAGCCGTTCCAGCTCCCATTCGGTAAGGGGCAGCGGCAGATCCATACCGGTTTTTCGACGGCAGTCACCAATTATTATTGAAAAAAGGTCATCAAGATTCTTCGTTCCTATTACATTGAGCATGGAAGAGATATCTTCAATTGTGTGAGGTAGATACCGCATCTATTTCTCCCTTTTCAGCATTTCAAGATAAGGGTCACGATTCATGAGGCTGTTCAGTTCATCTGGATTGTCCGGTCTGATTTCTATCATCCAGCCTTCATTGTATGGGTCATGGTTTACCAGTTCAGGTGATTCTTCAAGCTTTTTGTTGATATTGAGAACTTCTCCTCCAACAGGCATGTACAGTTCCGCAACAGCTTTGACCGACTCAACCGTGCCAAATTCTTCCCCCTTCTCAAAGGTATCGCCCAACCTGGGAAGTTCCACAAATACAATATCTCCAAGCTGATTCTGGGCATAGTCGCTGATTCCGATCTTTACCTTGTCACCCTCTGGTCTGGCCCACTCATGGTCATCTGTATAGCGCACATCTTCCGGGAAGATTAAGTCATTGATCTCTTTCATTATTTTTATCTCCTTATCATTTCTGTGAGAGGCCGGAGAGCTGTTCGATCCGGGCGAATGCTATCTACGATCATTACCTCTATTTTTCGCCGCTTATCCTTCAGGTTAACAATTTCACCGGCAGCCAGTTTTGATTTTACTTTTATAAAACCACAGCACAGACCCTCCGGATTAAAGCCGTCAGGCTTGTCAGGGCTTGAAATACTGTAAATACGGCCATTTGTGCGTCCAATCCCCATCTCTGTTACACAGGTTAAAACCATGCCGATTTTGTTGTCTTTCAAGTCCAGAACATCTGCGGCATCAATTTTGGCATTAGAGGCGGAAACTTTGCGCAGATCGTAGCCTGCAAAAGGGTATGTATAATCCGCTTTATCCATATATTCAAGAATTTTGCTGCCTATAAATTCTTTGGTGAAACCGGTTTGACCTGAATTGAAAGGGAGGACAAAAGTCCAGGGATTATTGATGAAAGGCCATTGACCGATATCCTGGCGAGACAGGGGCAGGGTGGCTCCTGTCCGCAGTGAGTCTCTTGCGGCAAGTCCGCAAGGTGTGATACCGAACTCCTTGCCTGACTCAAAAATTATCTCCCAGATTCCAGCGACTTTATCGGCGGATGTGAAAATTTCAAAACCGAACTCTCCGGTATAACCGGTACGTGAAAGCAGAGCAGAGGTATCGTCAATGAATTGAAGCGTTTTGTTAGTATTTGTCTCTTGATCAAAATCTCCTTTGAATGAAAAATACGGCATATTTTCAAAAATATTATCAGGATTTTTCAATACTTTTTTTAAGATGCTGCCAGATGCGGGGCCTTGAATATCTATTTTACCGATTCTGTCCGTAAGATCTATTACCTCAGTATTTTTTGGGTTCATGCAGGATATGAGATGCCTTGCAACCTCACCGCCCATGCCGGCGTTCACGACGGTCATATACCGGTTGCTGCTTATTTGGTAGACAATGGTGTCATCAATAAGATTTCCGTATTTATCAAGATATACACCGTAAACAGCTCTGCCGGGTACAATGGGAGTTTTCTTTTTGCCGATACAGGCATTTAAATTTCTGGTGAAACAGAGCTGGAGCAGTTCAAAGGCGCCCGGCCCTGAAATCATTACGGCCGCCATATGGCTGGTGTCAAAGATACCGGCCTTTGTAAGAACTGCGAGATGTTCATTCTTTGCGCCGGCTGGATACCAAAGCGGCATATTGTACCGGCCGAAATCAACCATGTTTGCACCATGTGTCAGGTGCCAGTCATAAAGAGGAGTCTTTTTTGTTTCCATTTTTTTTAGTAATATCAAAGCCTTAAGTGATTAGAAACGAGAACGAAATAACTTTTATAAGGATGCATATTAGCGCAAAACAGTAGGGGCAGGCCTCTGTGCCTGCCCAAAATAGCTAACCAGTCAATTAAGAAATTCCTAAATTATATTGATTTTGTCAATATAATTTTTAATTATCGTTCTTATATTTAAATGAAGGATATTCGATTTATCATATATTTTATATAGGATTTGGGGAGACTAAGAATTTATGACAACAAAAATCACCATAATAGGGGCCGGGCCAGGGGGTTATGCGGCTGCGATTCGGGCTGCCGGCCTTGGAGCCGATGTAACCGTTATAGAAAAGGAGAGTCTGGGTGGAACCTGTCTGAATCGGGGATGCATTCCTTCCAAGATTCTGAAAACATCAGCCGAAATACTGGAAAAATTTCACAGAGCAAAAGATTTTGGAATCAAAACAGACGGCAGAGCTTTAGTCGATATGAGACGGCTGATGATCAGGAAAGAGACGGTGATTCAAAACCAGGCCAATGGGATGCTGAAGCATTTCAAAGATAAAAAAATTCGATTTATCAAAGGCAGTGCGCATATTGCCGGATCCAATCTTGTTACGGTAATAAGAGATGATGGTGAAATGATTGAAGTTATCTGGGATAAACTGATTTTAGCTTTAGGTTCTGTTCCCCTGGATAACGAAATATTTCCCTTTGACGGAAGAAAAATTCTATCCAGCCGCGAGGCTCTCAATCTTTACGATGTTCCAAAATCGATTTTAATTGTCGGAGGCGGCGTCATTGGTTGTGAGCTTGCATCTATTTTTAAATCATTCGGGTCTGAAGTAACCCTGGTTGAAACGATGTCGCGTCTGCTGCCGCTTCCATCGGTTGATGAAGGATGTGTGAAAATCTTAATGCGGGAAATGAAAAAGAGCAAAATAGGTGTCCTGCTCAATCAGACTGTGGAAAGAGTAGAAAAAGCCGAAGATAAACTCCGTGTGGGTATCGGACCTTCTGTTTCTGTCTGCGAAGCTGAGGGTAAGAGTATTGAATCTTCAATAATTGAAGCAGAGAGGCTGCTGGTCTGTATCGGACGCAAACCTTGTACAGATGGCATCGGTCTTGAAAAGATCGGCGTTAAAATGGATAAAAAAGGGTGGATTGTTGCCGATAAGCGGATGCGGACAAATATTTCCGATATTTACGCGATTGGGGATATCCTCGGTCCGGGCAAGGTAATGCTTGCCCATGTGGCTTCAACCGAAGGCGTTGTTGCTGCGGAAAATGCCATGGGCAAAGAGAGGATAATGGATTACAATGTTATTCCAAATGCGATTTTCACCATGCCGGAAATCGCAAATGTCGGCTTGACAGAGGTTCAGGCAAAGGAGTTAAATTGCAATATCCGGTCGGATGCAGTTCTTTTTCGCAGTCTTGGTAAAGCGCATGTTATAGGGGAGATTGCAGGAGAGGCAAAAATCGTATCAGATGCCGCCAGCGGCAGGATTTTGGGAGTCCATATTGTCGGTCCCCTTGCTACCGAGCTGATCGCCGAGGGAACCCTCGCGGTTCAAATGGAGACCTGTGTAAAAGATCTGGCTAAGACAATACATGCCCATCCCACTCTTGCCGAGATCATGCTGGAAGCGGCATTGATTGAAAGATGAATTGTCTTGAAGTCTTTGCTTTTTTAGAAAGCTGGGTCTTTGCAGATTAGTGAGATGCGCATATGAAAAGGGCTTAACGTTATTTTTGGCTTGACCCGGGCACGCAGTGACACGAAGTGAAGCGGTCAGCGCCAACCTTTAGCGCTATCCAGGTTTTCCGAAGCGTCTGGATTCTGGGCTTTTGCAGGAATGACGGCCACTTCTACGTTAAATGTTGATTTGTTCGATCACTTTGGCTCAAGCTCATTCCCTGATTAGGGAGAGGTTTTCACATTAATCCGCGAAGAACCGGAAATCTGAAGCAGATTCCATCTATTTGTTTTGTCTG